>DSCZ01000107.1 GCA_011048855.1 Desulfobacteraceae bacterium
GTGTTATTCTTGCTGAGACGGAAGAAGAAGCCGCGGCGGCAGCCCGGGAAATGCTGGCCGAAAAAAAATTCGGCCGGGCCGGGAGGACGATCGTCATCGAGGACCTGCTGTACGGGGAGGAGGCAAGTTTCATCGTGATAGTCGACGGGACCCACATACTGCCTCTTGCAACCTCCCAGGATCATAAGGCTTGTTATGACGGGGACCGTGGCCCCAACACCGGTGGCATGGGAGCTTGTTCTCCGGCTCCGGTTGTTACTCCAAGGGTTTACGATCGGATAATGAAAGAGGTGATTGTGCCCACCGTCCGTGGAATGGCGAATGAAGGCAACCCTTATACCGGGTTTTTATATGCAGGTTTGATGATCGACGAAGAAGGCAGCCCGAAGGTGCTCGAATTCAACTGCCGGTGCGGAGACCCCGAAACCCAGCCTATCATGATGAGGTTTGCTTCAGACATTGTCGAAATGTGCCATGCCGCTCTGGAAGAGAAAATAGATCAGATGGCGGTGGAATGGGACCCGAGAGCGTCTGTCGGCGTGGTTATGGCCGCCGGTGGATACCCTGAAACCTACCGAAAGGGAAATCCGATCCTCGGCCTTCCTGAACGGGAAGGCGGTGACGTGAAGGTGTTTCATGCAGGGACCGCTCTGGACGGTGACAGGGTGGTGACGGCCGGAGGGCGGGTTCTCTGTGTGACGGCGCTCGGGGAAACGGTAGGCGATGCACAATCGAAGGCCTACGAGATGGTTCGACGGATAACCTGGGAAGATGCAGTTTACAGAACCGACATCGGTTACAGGGCTGTTTTAAGGGAGGCCCGAAAAAATTGATGGATGAGTCTTTCATTTTCGTACAGGCTGGTTGAAGTAGCCTAGTTTAAGGTCTGGAAATCTCCTGTTGAGCTCCTCTGCCATCACTTTCATGCCGCCCGCCGGGCTCTCGCCCGCCGGCATTTGCTTCAGATAGGTATCGGGGTCTATACAGAGATTTTTCAGGTGAACGAAATCCAGGCCCGTTCGTTCGATCAAACCCGAGAGAGCTTCCATTTCGTCTTTTTGATCCGTTATTCCGGGGAATACCAGATAGTTGACCATGGTGTAAAGGTTGAGCCTACGGGAGACGGCTATCGATGTTTCAACATCTTCGAATCGGTAGGTTCGCGGTCGGTGATAAGCGGTGTAACAATCCGGGCGGGCGCTGCTGAGGCTTATCCTGATTGAATCGAGGCCGCTTTCGGCTATTTCCCTTACTTTTTCCGGCAGGCTCCCGTTTGTATTCAAGTTGATCGTCCCCCGGCCCGTTCGTTTTCGTATCTCACGTACGCTTTCGGCGATCAAACCGGATTCCATCAGCGGTTCTCCCTCGCACCCCTGCCCAAAACTTACAATGCCCTCCTCCGTGGCCTCAAGGTGCCTGACGGCAAGGGCGGTTATTTCTTCTTTCGAAGGTCTGAAATCGATTCGATGATGGGATGCTTCAAAGGTGCCTTCGGGTTGAAGGGAGATGCAGCCCAGGCAGGCCGCGTTGCAGGTCCGGCTGACGGGCAGGGGCGCCTCCCATCTCTCAAGGAACATGTTTTTCGCGGCAAAACAATGGTTCATTGTAGCGCATGCAGCCAAGTGGTCGACCAGCTTTCCGGAGCCATAGGTTTTTCGATAGTGTTTGATCGCCGGGACAAGTTCATGGTCGTCATAGTTGCGTGGGTCCCATCGGTGGTTGTATTCGATGCAGAAGCCCGCCGCGACATAGCACCCCTTACGGTAGCCCACCGCCGTATAAGCCCAGGTCGGCAGGATATATTTTTTCCCGGAATAGTCGGCGGCCGGCAAATGGCTTCGCACCAGGCCAGGCTCAAGAAAAGCGGCGACCGCGAAGCAGCGGTTGCTGCCGTTTTTAACCGGTGCTTTCCTGACGGTGACATACCGGCCCGTTTCGGGGTCCAGGCCCACCGGCGGGCAATCGGGGATGAAAAACAGCTTGCTGAATTCAGGCATATCGATCATGTCCGCCGGGCTGAGCGGAAAAGGTTCCGCACCTGAAAAACCTGCCATCCGGTAGAGCGGATGGTCATAGATTCTTCCCTTCTCATCGGCGTAAAGCATTGATGGCAGGTTATCAGGCGATCGGCCGGAGAAAGAACCTTCGGGGAGGACCTTACGTTTTTTAATTGAGTTCGAACGGGCGGGTATCATAGGTTCACAGCGTTTTCAAGGCTTCAGCAGCCAGTTCCCCGACCGAAAACTGCCGGATAAGGCCGCGGTCGTAAATGCTCAACAGGCTGCGGTCGCCTACAAGCTGTTCGATTTTATCCGTCGCTTCCGAATAGCCGAGGAATCCGACTATGCGGACTGCATTACCCCTGACGGAGGGATCCGAATGGTCCAGTAAACGAGCCAGGCGGAATGCAGTTTTCTGTAACAGTTTCGGGCGGATTTCAGACACCCTTTGCAAAGCTTCGATGGCCTGGGATATGCGCGTGTTGTCGGCAAGATAGGGCGAAAGAAACGTGACATAGGGTCCGAAAAGAGTCGGCTGGCAGCGGATGATTTCACCTAAGGCCTCAAAAGCTCCCCAGGTGAAGGCCGCTGTATCGGATACCGCAGTCAACAGAGTTTGTAGAAGCCGCGATACGGCTCCGGGGTTGCGTTCTGCGACCACGGCGCAAACCTGCCCGAGAATGTCCGCGGCACGCTTACGAATGATCGCGTCTCCCGAGTACAGCAGCCTCTGGAGGTTTCGCACAAGCTTTTTGTCTCCCGTGGCCGCTTCGATTGCCGCATTCATATCATAGGCCTCAACCAACGCTTCCACCTGCTGCTTGGTAAGCGTGGTTGAATGTGCAGGCGGGTCGACGCGCTTTCGACGTTCCTGGCCTTGAATGCTCCTGAAAATAATTCGCTCCGCCTGTGTGCGTGTCACCTCCTGAAC
>DSCZ01000116.1 GCA_011048855.1 Desulfobacteraceae bacterium
GACGTACTGGAGTACGTCGCACAAGAAAGCCCGCAGTTTGACGTAGAGATTGGGCAAAAGCACCATTTCCGGATGGAAACTAGGTATAGTTTGTGGCGAATCTCGACATGGACTGCACAAAGTTGCAGCGGGAGGTCGACACACACAATCAAACCTTTCAACAAAAAAAACACAAAGAACTAAACCTTATGTTTTTAAAATCTATTCATAATAAAGAAACATTTCTTCCTGACATAGACATAGAAAATCACCACGGCATTAGCTTTAAAAAGCCAATACTGTCCGCGCTTCTCGATTCATATACAGTGGTGGATTTGCATTTCCACTCCCGGCATTCGGACGGTTTCAATTCCATCGACGCGATTGCTGAACGAGCCCGCAAACTGGGGATCGGCATCGCTGTCACCGATCACAACACGATCGACGGAGCCGCGGAATTGTCACGGCACAAAGACATTTTTTCCATACAGGGAATTGAAATCACCGCCAAGGAAGGGGCGCACGTTCTGGTTTATTTTTACTCGATGAAAAATTTGATCGATTTTTACACAACGGAAATATCTCCGTGGCTGGGAAAAAACCTGATGGCATCCTGCGCCTTGAGCATGGAATCTATTATTTCGCGGGCCCGCGACTACGATGGTATTGTCGTGTTTCCACATCCTTACGCTGCTTTTACAGGTGTTTGCAACCCTATTTTCAGTAAACGCAGGCAGCAATCCCTCTTTGCCATGGGGGACGGCGTTGAAGTTATCAACGGCGGCAACATTCACCGCTGGAACCTGAAAGCCGCAGAGCTGGGTCTAAAATTTGAAACCGGTCTGACTGCCGGTTCAGACGGCCACAACCTTTTCCAGATGGGCTCAGCGGTCACTTACGCCAACTGCAAAAAAGACAAAAAAGCGTTTCTGGATGCGATAAAACGAAAAGAGACCTGGACCGTCGGCAAGGAAGTAGGGCTACTCTTAAAGGTTACCTCCAACGGTATGAAATTCCGTACCAATATCAACAACACGCCGGATCTTTTCGGCAAGAACGTACGCTACAGTTACGCGCTGATTCATTCAGGCTCAAGCAGGATGCGTAATCATGTGTATGAAAAATTCGACCGGAAATATAGGCATCAATTCTTAAAGAAACTGAATATTTTATAACAAAATCATCATTCTCTGCGGCCCGCCTGATAATAATTGAATCACCCCCGCCTTTAAGGCGGGGGTGATTTCATTTCTTCTATCTACGGAAATCTTTAAAACAGATCCCATTTTCCAGCGGTCGGAATCCAGTCATTATGCCGCGGCCCGATCCCGAAAGCTTCATCAGCAATGCCTCCCTCCAGGCCGTAGGACAGGTAAAACCTCGCGAGTTCGTTATCGTAGAGGCCGATTTCGTCTAAACCATCACGATCCCAATCGCCTGCAACCGGGAGCCAGTTGTTCTCTCTCGGTCCAAACCGGAACTCTACATCCGCAGGGCTTCCTTCCCCTTCCAGGTTATTGACCAGATAAAACTTTGCAGCTGCCTGGTTGTAAAGACCAATTTCGTCCAGACCATTGCCATCCCAGTCGCCTGCAACCGGAATCCAGTTACTATCCCTCGGTCCGAACCGGAACTCTATATCCGCAGGGCTTCCTGCCCCTTCCAGGCTGCTTACCAGGTAAAACTTACCGCCTGCCGGGTCGTAAAGACCAACACTGTCCAGGCCGTCACCGTTCCAGTCACCGGCAACCGGAATCCAGTTGTTAGCTCTCGGTCCGAACCGGTACACTTTATCAGCGGCCTCTCCCTCCAGGCCATAAGACAGATAGAACCTCCCCATTGCCCGATCGTAGAGACCTACAGTATCGTACCCGTCACCGTTCCAGTCACCGGCAATCGGAATCCAGTTGTTAGCTCTCGGTCCGAACCGGAAATTTTCCTCCGCGGGCCCTGTTTCCAAGGCATTCGAAATATAAAAATCCGCACTGTCCTGGTCATAAAGGCCTATCCCGTCAGGCATACCTTTCTCATATATAGCCGTCTTCACCTGGCTCGGGTTCATCCCTTCCTTCCACGCCTTGGCCCTCAGTATACATTGAGTGCCGAATGGACCGGGAATAGGAACGGAAACCACGCCTCCTGAATCCACTGTCGGGCTCACTTCTTCTATTGGTTCCGTGCCATCCGTGGTGTATCCAATAGTAGCGCCCTCGGTGGCACAGGTGACCGTCACATCCACGCTGTTGCCGGGGAACAATCCTCCATCAGGGTCGAAGCCCGGGGTTGCGACATAGGCTATAAACTGCGCGGTCACAGTGATATCCTCGGTCACGTTCTCGTCGGTACGGGGGTTTTTCGTTGAACCATCGTCCCACTGCACGAATTCATAGCCCTCGAAGGCATTAGCCACAACCGGCATACCGTCATCGCCATGATCGACCGTCTGGACTGCATTATCAGCGGGTGAGATCTCTCCACCCACATCCGCCAGGTAGGTCAACGTATGCACCCGGGTGTACTGCGCGATGACATCCAGGTTCGATGTAATGTTGTCAAAGCCGACATCCCAACCCGTGAACCTGAAACCTTCACGTACAGGATCATCAGGGGCCGTGGCACTCTCTCCATACGCGACTTCCTGAGTATCCAGAACCTCCCCATTGTAATCCTTAAAAGTCACCGTATATTTGATGACTTCGTACTGGGCAGTAACAGTCAGGTTCGCTGTCACATTGTTAAACTCGGAAGGCTCCCAACCCAAAAAGATGTGCCCTTCACGCTCGGGGTCATCTACCGGTGCCGTAGCACCGCTTCCATGTTCTACTTCCTCGGTCTTCAATACCGAGCCGTCCCAATCCTCGAACGTCACCGTATACTTTATGATCTCACACTGTGCATTGACCGTCAGATTATCCGTCACGTTGTCGAAAGAAACATCCCATCCAACAA
>DSCZ01000370.1 GCA_011048855.1 Desulfobacteraceae bacterium
AGGAATGGCCCGATGAGATGAAGCGGCGCGATCCGCAGGCTCTGACTGAGGTCGACCACAGCTTCACAGAGGAACTGGACAAGGAGAAATTCCTGCAGTTTTTGTTCAGCCTTCAATGGCGGGCGTTGCGTGCCTACTGCAACCAGAGACAGATCCAGATTTTCGGCGACATCCCCATCTATATGCCCTATAACAGTGCAGACGTATGGTCACACCCTGATCTGTTCAAGCTGGACGATCAACTGCGTCCCGAAAGCGTTTCGGGGGTTCCCCCGGACTATTTCAGCGCCACGGGGCAATTGTGGGGGCACCCGGTTTACCGCTGGGACAGACTGCAGGCCGGCGGTTACTCGTGGTGGATCGACAGGATCGAGCACAACCTGGCGCTGTTCGACTGGATCCGAATAGACCATTTTCGAGGGCTTGTGGCTTTCTGGGAAGTGCCTGTATCGCACACTTCGGCGATCGACGGTAAATGGGTGCCGGCTCCGGCTGATGATTTTCTGAGTTTCCTGTTCCGCCGGTTTCCGTTGCTGCCCGTGGTGGCCGAGGACCTGGGACTCATCACCGCCGATGTCCGGGAAGTCATGCGACGTTTTGACATCCCGGGGATGCGCGTGGCGCTTTTTGCATTCGGAGAGGATTTTCCCCACGGCACTTACCTGCCTCACAACATGGATTCCCACGGTGTTTTCTTTACGGGTACTCATGACACGAACACCGTCGAGGGGTGGTTTGAATCCGAAGCTGATGAAGAAGAAAAGCGGCGCCTTGCCACATACCTGGGCTATGACCTCTCCCCTGGTATGGTGCACTGGGCGATGATCAGGCTGGTTATGCTCTCACCGGCGTGCATCGCTCTCATCCCGTTTCAAGATGTACTGGGGCTCGGCGAATCCGCGCGGATGAACCGACCCGGAAAAGCACACGGCAACTGGAGGTGGCGGTTGAACGGCGGAGAACTGACCGCGGATCTGGCGGACCGGCTTGCGGATCTGACAACGATCTTCGGCCGGGATCGATGAGGGGCAGATTGAATTGGGAATCGAAATGCAAAGCAGCCGGTTTTGATGGCCTCGTAAAACGTAGCATGCGTGCCTTATCGGCGTCGGGGTCGGGATCGGTATCGGGGTCGAAAAGCCCGCCGATTAAGGTCCGATACCGATCCCGATAGCGACCCCGACCCCGAGGGACATCGTTGTTTTGACTTACGAGGCCATTGGTTTTAATTGTCACCGCCCAGCACTTCGAATCCTGCCACAATATCCAGCAGCTCACCGGTGATCGCCATCTGCCTTTGCTGATGGAAACGGGAGAGTAGGGAATCCAGCTGTTCGCTTATGTTTTTTTCCGCTCCCTGCATGGATGTCAGCCGGCTGGCGTTTTCACTTGCCAGGGATTCGGCGAATGCGCGATGAAGGGAAACAAATAAATATTGCCGGATCAGGGCCGAGAACAACGGATCCCAATCCATGGTGAAGAGGGGGAGGGATTTTCCCGGCCATTTCCGTTTCCCTATCCGCTCCAGCCACTGCTTGTCCACCGGCAGGAGATGTACGGTGCAGGGTTCGTAGCGGGAAGCGGATACCTGACGGTTGTAATAAAGGAATATTTGCTCCACGTTACGCTCTCGTTGCCAGGAATCGATATGGCTGAGAAGGCTATGCACCTTCGGTATGATTCCCGTGACCGAGCCCGGTACCTGGACATAAGCTTCGACCTTCTGGCCTTCCTCCTGCATCCTTGTGTAAACCCGTTGGCCTACTGCCACAACGAACCGATTTTCCTTTTCAACATCCGGAAGCTGATTCATTTCCGTCATGGCGTGAGACACGATTTGATCGTTTATCTGTCCGCACATGCCCTGGTCCGATCCGAATACAACAGCACCGACCAGGTTCTTTGAGCCGGCGCGAGCGCCGATCGTGATATCCGCCCGGTTCCTCAAAACCGCCTGCAAACCCATTTCTATCGTCCTGTGATAGTCCTTCAGGGCTTCCACGGCTTTTTCGAACTGGCGGATTTTAACCGCGGCGAGTGCCTTCATCGTCCGCACGACGGATTTGAGGTCCTCCGTGCTTGTGATCTTGCGCTTTAAATCTTCGATGGTTTCCATCGGTCATCCGACGGCTTCTTTGGCCGCCTCCCTGATCGCCGCGATGTCTTCGCCGCTTATTTTTTCCCCGTTTTCAATTTTTTCGCAAATACCGGGCAAACGATCCTTTACCGCATTTCTAACTTTTTTTTCGACGTTTTGAATTTCTTTAAGATCAAGGTCATCGAAAAGCCCTTCATTGACTGCAACCAGTGCTGCAATCTGGTCCGGCACAGTCAATGGCTCGTATTGATACTGTTTTAGAATTTCCCTGACCCTGCGGCCGCGTGCGAGGGTTTCCCGGGATTCTTGGTCCATCTGGGTGCCGAACCTGGCGAAATTTTCCAGTTCTTCAAACTGGGAGTAAGAAAGACGTAGATCTCCCGCAACGGCCCGGTATGCAGGCAACTGGGCTTTCCCGCCAACCCGGGACACCGAGCGGCCTACATCCACCGCAGGAAGAATGCCCTTCTGAAAAAGGCCGGGAGACAGGTATATCTGTCCGTCTGTAATGGATATAAGGTTTGTGGGAATGTAGGCGGAAATATTTTGCGCCTCCGTCTCGATGATAGGTAGGGCGGAAAGAGACCCCCCTCCCAGTTCTTCTTTAAGGTGGGTGGAGCGTTCAAGCAGCCGTGAATGAACATAAAAAATGTCACCCGGATAAGCCTCGCGGCCCGGCGGCCTTCGAAGGAGTAGAGACAGCTCCCTGTAAGCACGGGCATGGCGGGTGAGATCGTCATATACCACCAGAACGTCCCGCCCCTGTTCCATGAAATACTCGCCTATCGTAGCCGCGGCATAAGGAGTTATAAACTGGAGGCCGGCGGGG
>DSCZ01000445.1 GCA_011048855.1 Desulfobacteraceae bacterium
AAATACAACCGCCCTTTCTGCACCTTCATGCGTCCCTGCGGGGCGCAAACTTGCCGGCGTAGCTCAGTTGGCAGAGCATCAGGCTTTCGGAGTCTGAAGGTCGTTGGTTCGAACCCAACCGTCGGTACGATAAGTCCCGGGCAGGCAAAGGTCATCGCGTCTGGATTAAGTAGCAATATGTGCTACAACTGTCTATGGCTGACCTTTTTTGACTTTGCCCGGGACTCAAAAGTTTGAGTCTTTTTTTTATCCCGATTTTCAATATACCTACGTTTAAGTAACAACAAAACAACCATCAAAAAGAGATGAGGAGGGTAAAACAATGGCATTCAAAAGAAGGAGACCGTCTGATGTGGTGCGGTCACGTAAACCTGGAAAATGGTTTCCGTTAATCACTTTCGCAGTAATCCTGGTTGTCATCCTCGTGATTGCAGCAATGGGTTATTTTTTCATGCTGGAGTAGACGCAAAAAACCAAACAGACAGAAGGGAGGCAATAACATTGACACAGAGACCAAAGTAAAATAACCCAATGCGCCGGCGCAAGAAGATAATCGCGTGGTGCATCATCAGGCTGATTAGCATCCCGACTGCAATCGCAATTTTGAGCGCGATTTTCTATGAAAAAACACAAACATACTGAAAGGAGACTGCCATGAAGAAGCAGAGATGTCCTCCGGAGTGAAAAAGGTCTCAAGGTCAGATGCAAAAAAACACCATACCCTTTCATTTATCAAGAAGGAGAAATCCAATGACAACAACGAAGAAGAAGTATGCGCATTCCTGGCCAGCATGGACCATCGGAAGACAGACACTCACCCGAAGTTCCATAGCGGCGTGCCGGGGGTAGGTATTGACGCAGTCGAAGACAGGCTGCGACTCATAAAGAAGGAATTCCCCGGCGATTTCACCAGCCTCCACACAGTCCATGAAGTGCAGACCGAGGTGCCGGAAGCTGTTCAGTTCAACAGCAAAAATGCGATCAAATGGTCTGACCTGGTGCAGGGCGTTACGGAAGGAAGATTCCCGATGATTTCGGCAATCACCGCGCCGGCGTTCAATATCCCTGGCGCGGAGTTCGGCTCGATCCTGAATGCTGATCAGAAAGTGGTCGAACGGACCCAGAAACTGCACATCGAAGCCATCAAACGCGCCCAGTTCGTGAAGGAGCATGGTTTGGGCAAGGGCTATGTGATCTGGTGGCCGGCCTACGACTCGCACATGGAAGCGTATTTCGAGGCTGCGGGCGTGCTCCAACGGGATCCGGCAAAGGCGTTTGACCAACTGGTGGATTTCTGGGTGGATGTCCTGAAAAAAACCAACGGCACTGTTCATCTGGAGTGGAAGCCCAGTGTACCGGGTGACCGCGACTACATCAACAGCCTGGGCCGCGCCATCAAATTCGCCGATGCTGTCAACAACAAGCTCGAAAGGATTGCCGTTGTCATAAACAATGAGTGGGCGCACCTGCTCATTGGCGGCAAAGAGGTCGAGCCCGGGACAAAGGAAACCTGCGAAGCCGGTCTCTTCCTCGAGCTGGTCCACGTCAATTCTGCTGAGCTGGCAGACATGGAAATTGACGATGGAACAGGTGAAGTGCTGTCCGGAACCCCTGGAGATGACAAGGACTGGGCGGTGGGCTTAGGCGGAAATAAACGCTGGGATGATCAGGAGAAGGCAGTGGATTACCTCATCAATCACCAGGACTTTGTCATGTTCGAGCATGACATCGCCCCGTCAGGCATCGATCCGCTGGAGTACTACGCGCTCTCCCGGGACAACCTGGAAAGGATGATCACCGTCTCGGAGAACTGACGCCTCGGCAATCATGACACAGTAATCAACGAACCCCGCCGCAGACGGGAAACAAGGAAGACCGCAACACCGCCTGCGGCGGAATTTTTTCTCACCATTTAAAATGATAGGAGACTAAATTGAGCACGACCAAAACAAAAAGTATTCTGCCGTTCGAGCAGTTGGTTAACCCTGATGTCAGCAAGTTCTACCTTGCGTTCATAGGAGCGTCACAGTACCTGTATTGTGAAGCTACGAGGCAGAAAGCTGACGCCAACTGCAGGAAAATCGCGGGAATACTCAATGACTCACAAAAGATAAGCTTCGGCGTCAGATATCTCGGACTAGGTCTGGATGAGAACATCAACCGCCAGATTATCGATACAGTCAATGCTGATCCGTTCTGTGTGGGAGTTATCTTCCTTGCCCATACATTCACACTGAGCGGAGAATGGCGGCGGGCGCTCGAAGGACTTAACCGGGTTCTCATCGTTTTCGACACAGCCACGTTCGGGATTGACGGCAAGCAACTCGAAGACATCGAATGGGCTGACATGGACCTGCACCAGGGCGCTCACGGCGTATTGGAAGGAAATGCCGCAGTCCATGAAGCCGGAATCATGCCGCTTTACCTTATCGGCGACTATGATGATCAGGCAGTCCATGAGCGTCTGGACTGGCTCGGCCGCATAGCGATGGTGATCCACCTGGCAAAACATGCCCGAATCCTAAATTGGGGCAAGCGGATGAACGGCGTACGGCTGACATACGGCGACGAGACTGTTTTCGAGAAGGTCTTCGGCATCAAAATCGAATACACGAACCCGAAGACAGTCATGCAGTTCATGAGAAACGAAGTGCCTGGCAGCGATTTTGCGACTGAGCTTGAGAGGTGGCGGGAGCTGTACCGGTTCGCAGACGGGCTTGTGGATTCCACAGGAAAAATCACCGATGACGGACTTAAAGATGAACTCTTTACTGCCATCGCACTCCGGAAAATCATGGAAGCATCCGGCTCAGTCTGCTTCACGCACGCCTTTGAGGATGTTGGAGAGTTCAAATATCTCCCCGGTGCATCCGTGCAGAAGCTCATGGCGGAGGGATTCGGTTATGGTCCGGAAGGCCATTAC
>DSCZ01000277.1 GCA_011048855.1 Desulfobacteraceae bacterium
AATTCCCGTCTTACAGCTCCAAGGGCTTCAACGATCCGCGATGCTTCCTCCTCCCCGATAATCCCTTGAGCAGCCAGCATTCGACAATGAGCCACGCTCCCTTCGATATCCTCAGAGTAAAGAAGTTTGTCGAAATTTATAGAAGAATTGAACCTGTCAACCAGGCCGTCGACTTCCTCTCTGAAGCGGCCTCCCCATACTTTTTTCGCCATGCCCACCTCAACAATGCCGATGAATTTCCTGGATTTCCGCCATATTCAGCGTTTACGCCCCGATTCCAGAAGCTTCGCAATTTTCAGCCGCAGGCCACTCAACCGGATAAAGCCTTCTGCATCCTTTTGATTGTATACTTCATCGCCTTCAAATGTTGCGAAATCAGGATCGTACAAAGAGTCCGGGGATTTTCTACCCGTACACCAGCATCCTCCCTTATAAAGCTTCATCCTGACGACACCATTTACACTGCGCTGACTGCTGTCGATCATCGCCTGGAGCATCTCACGCTCCGGAGCAAACCAGTACCCGTAATAAATCATTTCGGCATAGCGAGGCACCAGGGAATCCCTCAAATGCAACACTTCCCTGTCGAGAGTTATGGTTTCCATGGCCATGTGTGCGGCCCTGAGGATGGTGCCGCCCGGCGTTTCATAAACCCCCCGCGACTTCATGCCCACATAACGATTCTCTACGATATCCACCCTTCCTATGCCGCACCTGCCGCCGATTTCGTTCAAATGCCCAAGCAGAGCCGCCGGGCTCATGCGCTCTCCGTCCACGGCCACCGCATCACCCTTTTCATACTCTATTTCCAGAAATTGCGGTTCATCCGGGGCCTTTTCCGGCGACACGCTCAAAACAAACATGTCTTCAGGGGGTTCGTTCCAGGTATCTTCCAGAATTCCCCCTTCAAAGCTTATATGAAGCAGGTTCCTGTCGCTGGAATAAGGTTTTTCCTTGCTCACGGGCACGGGAATATTATGACTCCGGGCGTAGTCTATGAGGTCTTCCCTTCCCCGAAAATTCCAGATCCTCCAGGGGGCTATGACCTTTAAGCCCGGTTCCAGACCCATATATGCCATTTCGAAACGTACCTGGTCGTTTCCTTTGCCCGTCGCACCGTGGCACACGGCATCGGCCCCAACCCGCCGGGCGGCCTCCACCTGGCCGCGGGCTATCACCGGCCGTGCGAGCGAAGTTCCAAGCAGGTAGCCGGATTCGTACATCGCATTCCCTCTGAGAGCCGGCCAGACTAATTCCGAAGCGAAAGCCTCCTTCAGATCATCAACGATAACCTGGTCGGCGCCGGTCTTGAGCGCCTTTTCTTCGATGCCTTCAAGTTCCTCTCCCTGCCCGACATCGCCCGCATAAGCCACCACTTCGCATCCATAGGTTTCCTTGAGCCAGCTCAATATCACGGAAGTATCGAGACCTCCGGAATACGCCACGACGACTTTCTTCACCTGTTCACTCACTTTGATTCTCCTTGATTGTTAAAAGTCCGGCCTAAAATTCCGTCCAGTGCGTCACATAAGCTGTCTATTTCCTCTTTCCCCACGACGAGAGGAGGAACAAACCTCAGCACATTTTCATGGGCGCAGTTTATCAGAAAGCCCTCATCGATGCATGCTTCAACGACAGATGCACACGGCCTGTCAAGCTCCACACCGACAATCAGGCCAATCCCCCTGACTTCCCGGATACAGGTATGCCTGCGTGCAAGATCCTGAAGCCGGGCTTTGAAATGGGACCCCATTTCGCTGCAGTGCTCCAGCCAACCCTCCTCGACAATAGCTTTTGCGACAGCAGTTGCGGCTGCGGTCATAAGCGGGGTGCCGCCGAAGGTAGTGGCGTGGCTGCCGGGTCCGAAAGCCTCTGCAAGTCGCTCTACCCCGAGCATCGCTCCTATCGGAAGACCGTTTCCGAGGGCTTTCGCAATGGACATGATGTCGGGATGAACACCGAAATGTTCGTGTGCGAACAGCTTTCCCGTTCGACCCATCCCCGTCTGGACCTCATCAAAGATCAGAAGAATCTGTCGATCGTCGCACAGCTTTCGAACCCCTTTCAGATAATCGGGCCTTGGGCAAACAACGCCTCCTTCCCCCTGGATCGGTTCAACCATAACCGCGCACACCTCATCATCGATCGCGCTTTCCAACGCTTCCAGATCGTTGAAAGGCACAAACGTAAACCCCTGAACCAGGGGATCGTAGCCGGCCTGCACCTTCGCCTGGCCGGTTGCGGAGAGGGTCGCCATCGTTCTACCGTGGAAGGAATTGTTCATCGTAACAATTTTGTACCGGGGTTGTTTTAAAACTTCACGGGTATATCTCCGTGCAAGCTTGATGGCTGCTTCATTAGCCTCGGCCCCGCTGTTGCAGAAAAACACCCGATCCGCAAAGGAATGTTCAACCAGAAACCTGGCCAGTTCCACCTGCGGTTTTGTATAAAATAAATTTGATACATGCACCAGCCTTCGGGATTGATCAAGCAACGCATCGCTTACGATCGGAGAGCTGTGCCCCAGCGCACAAACAGCTATTCCTCCCACGAAATCGAGATACTCGTTCCCGAATTCATCAATTACGCGGCAACCGTACCCTTCCACCAGTGTCAAAGGAAAACGGCCGTATGTTTTAAACATGTATTTGTCGGCCAGCTCTTTCGTCATGAACTTTTCTTCATTCATTACCGTTTATTCCTTCCCGTTCAATGGATGATCTCGGTGCCCACACCGCCTTTTGACAGCACTTCGAGCAGGATTGCGTGCTCCATCCTCCCGTCTATGATATGGGCTTTCTTTACACCGCCCTTCAATGCATCGATGCAGCAATTGATTTTCGGAATCATCCCACCCTTTATTACACCCTGTTTTATCATCATGTTCGCATTGTCGATTTGCAGCGAGGAGCAAAGCTTCCCC
>DSCZ01000221.1 GCA_011048855.1 Desulfobacteraceae bacterium
GTATGGGGTGCTCCAGAACCCCGTCGTCGATCCGGCTGTTTTTAAGGCGGAGCTCTTTTTCCTTACCGCCTTGTACAATACCATAAACGGGATAATGTTACCGTAAACGAAGCGGATAGTAAATGGTCCTTTTGGCATTATTATTGGAATCGACGGAAAATTTCCGTATCCGGTCGTTATTTGTTCTTCAGTTTCAATTTTTTTGAAGTATAATGCAGCTATGAACGGACAAAAAGAGACAATTTATCTGGTAGACGGAAGCTCCTATATCCACCGTGCGTACCACGCGATAAGAAACCTTTCCAATTCCAAGGGCCTCCCGACCAACGCGGTGCTCGGTTTCACGAAGATGCTCCTGAAACTGCTGGCTGAAGTTTCTCCGGTTTACCTGGCGGTTGTTTTTGATGCCAGGGGAAAGACCTTCCGGCATGATCTCTATCCCGCCTACAAGGCCAACAGGCCGCCGATGCCGGAGGATCTTGCACTACAGATTCCTTACATTAAAAATATCTCCGCCGGCCTCGGGTTGATGATTCTTGAAAAGGAGGGTTTCGAGGCCGATGATATTATAGGAACGCTGGTCCGCCGGTCTGAAGAAGAAGGATGCTCCACGGTGATTGTCACCGGTGACAAGGACTTCAGGCAGCTTGTAAGTCATGACACCTCGCTCTGGGATACTATGAAGGATTCGAAAACCGACTACGCCGAACTTATAGAAAAGTACGGTTTCGAGCCGGAGAGATTTGTTGATGTCATGGGGCTTTCCGGAGATACCTCGGACAATATCCCCGGTGTACCCGGTGTGGGGGAAAAGACCGGAATAAAATTGATTCAGCGTTTCGGATGTTTCGATGCTGTTTTTGAGAGGCTTGAAGAAGTCGACGCTCCTAAACTCAGAAGCAAGCTGGCGGCTTATCGCGAACAGGCGGAATTGAGCAGGAAACTTGTCACGATAGATACGGCGGTTCCGGTGGAGATTTCTGCTGAAGCCCTTCGCGTTGGAGATCCTGATGCAGGCAAACTGGCTGACCTTTTCAGGGATCTTGAATTCAGGGATCTGTGGAGCCGGTTTTCACTTCGCGGGAAAGGCATTGAAAAAAGTTATTCCGTGTGCCGCTCCAGGAGCGATATCGAAGAATTGAAGGATCGTATCCGCAGACATCGAAAGGTGGCTGTGGATGTTGAAACCACCAGTGAAAATCCAATGGAAGCCGACCTGGTAGGGCTGTCCTTTTCATGGGCCGAGGCCGAAGCCTGTTATATTCCGGTCGGGCATAAATACCCGGGGGTTCCCCCGCATATGGAATGGCCGGAGGTGAGGGGGATGCTGTTCGATGTGCTGTCGGACCCGCAAATCTCCAAAGTGGGGCAGAACATAAAATACGACGCGGAAGTTCTTGCCAGGCATGGGGTCGATTTACGCGGAATTTACTTCGACACAATGGTAGCCTCCTATGTGTTGAACCCCGGGCTGGGACGGCACAACCTGGACTATCTCGCCCAGCACTATTTGAACCATAAGATGATAAGCTTCAAGGAAGTGATGGGGGCAGGGAGCGGAAAAGGTTCCTTTGCAGAGGTGGACGTGGAGCATGCGGCCGAGTATTCCTGCGAGGATGCTGACATCACCTTTCGCCTGCACCACCTTCTGGCCGCGAAATTGAAGGCCGAAGGGAACCGGGAATTGTTCGAAGATCTGGAGATGAAGCTGGTTCCGGTGCTGATGGACATGGAAATGGCCGGAATTCTTGTTGATGTGGAATTTTTCAAGGAGATGTCCGCGGACCTGGGCACCCAGATGGAGAGACTTGTCTCAGAGATTTATCAAGAGGCCGGAATGGAGTTCAACCTCAACTCGCCCCAGCAACTTGGCAACGTTTTATTCGAAAAACTGGAGCTGCCGGTTCAAAGGAAGACCGCGAAGAGCGGCGGCTACTCAACCGATGTGCGGGTTTTGAAAAAGCTCGCGGCCCGGAATCACAAACTTCCCGCGCTGGTTCTGCGCTACAGAACTCTTTCCAAACTGAAGTCCACGTACCTGGACGCATTGGTCAGGATGGTGTCTCCGGTCACCGGCCGGCTTCATACATCCTTCAACCAGACCGTCACCGCAACCGGCCGGTTGAGCAGCAGTTCTCCCAATCTTCAGAACATCCCCGTGAGGGGCGAGGAGGGAAAGGAAATCCGGAGAGGCTTCGTGGCCGGCGAAGGGCGGGTCCTGGTTTCCGCCGATTACAGCCAGGTGGAGTTGAGGGTTTTCGCACATTATTCAGGCGATGAAGTTTTGATTGATGCATTCAGAAAAGGGGAGGATGTGCATACGAGAACCGCGGCCGAGGTTATGAATACCAGGGTGGAAAATGTGACCCCCGAAACGAGGCGTATCGCGAAGGCGATAAATTTCGGAATCATCTACGGTATGGGCGCCAGGAAGCTCGCGGACGAACTGGGGATTGACCATGAAACCGCGAGGCGTTACATTAATGCATACTATGCCAGGTATACCGGGGTCGCTAGATTCCGGGAGCAGATGATCGCGTCGGCCAGGGAGCAGGGTTATGTAACCACGTTGTTCAATCGTAAACGCTATCTCCCTGACATTCATCACGGGAACCGCGTGATGCGCGGGGAATCCGAGAGAATGGCGGTCAACACCCCGATACAGGGAACCGCCGCGGATCTGATAAAGAAAGCCATGGTGGTCATACATGAGCGGCTTCGAACCGGGAACCTGGAAACCAGGATGCTTCTCCAGGTTCACGACGAACTGCTTTTCGAGGTCCCGGAAGGGGAGCTTGATACGGTCGTTCCGATGATAAAGAAGGAAATGGAGTCGGTTTACAGCTTGCGGGTTCCCCTTGAAGTGGACATACATACCGGCAGGAACTGGGACGAGGCTCATTGAGCGGATATGAAC
>DSCZ01000216.1 GCA_011048855.1 Desulfobacteraceae bacterium
AACCATCGCCACATCCGTGTCAGGGAATTCCCCGTTGATCTCATCCATCTCGAACAACTTGTCATAGGGAATATCCGCCTCCGCCAGAAGAACGTTCATGTGCCCGGGCATCCGGCCGGCCACCGGGTGTATGGCGAACTTCACCGTTTTTCCCGCCTCTTCAAGCAGGTTCATCAACTCGAGCACCTTGAACTGCGCCTGGGCCAGGGCCATACCGTAGCCCGGAATCACGATCACACGCCCGGCATCCTTCAATGCTGAAACCGCCCGGACAGAAGGATCGTCGTCGTTGGAAGGATCCTCCTCTGAAACCGCTTCCCGCGGGGCTCCTTGGAAAAAATGAGATGATGGCTCCGGCACCGCACCGGCTGAAGTTTTCGCTGCCGGCTTTAAACCCACGAACACTTTGAGGAGGCTCCGGTTCATAGCCCTGCACATCACATGGGTAAGGATGGAGCCCGACGCAGCCACAGTAGCCCCGCAGGCAATCAGCAGTTTGTTCTGTATAATCACCCCGCAGAAAGCCGCGGCAAGTCCTGCGGTGGCGTTCAGAAAGGATATCAGGACCGGCATGTCCGCCCCGCCGATCCTCATTGAAAAAAAGATCCCCAGAAGAATCGAAACGAATATCAACACGATGAACAGCGCAATGCGCACCGCAGGGTCTGCGGCGCCGAAAGCGACACCTCCAAGCGCCACGGCCGCGGCCGCCGTCCCAAGCAGCACCAAATTATGCCTCGGCAACACCACCGGTGTCTGGCTCAGCTTTTTGGCGAGCTTTCCGCCGGCGATCATGCTGCCGCTGAAAGTTCCGGCTCCTATTACCAGCCCGATGATTCCCGAAATTCGGCCTACCGCTGCAGCATCGGCCGAAATCCGCATTAACTCCACCAGCGCGACCAGGAAAGCCGCAACTCCTCCAGCGCCGTGCTGGAATGCAACCATCGCCGGGATCTGGATCATCGTCACCCGCATGGCGACAAACCATCCCGCAAACGACCCGACCAAGGCGGCCATCAACACCACCTCCGCCTGAACCAGCCCGTGCCGCATCAATGTAACCGAAACGGCCAGCACAAGCGCCAAGGCAGCCGCAAGGTTCCCATGCCGGGCTCCTCCAGGCGTACGAAAAAGGCGTATACCGAAAATAAGGATACCGATAATCAACAGGTCAATGAATAGACCAGCTCCATTGGACATGATTTTTTGCTCCCGTTACTAGCGAGTGTCCATCCGGAAATGCCGGATGGACACAGCGAAGTTTCCAGATCGAAAAATGAGGCATTTTGTCCAAGATCAAGAAAATCAAGGGGTTGTACGGAGACGTACTGGAGTACATCGCACAAGCAAGCCCGCAGATTGACGAAGAGATTGGGCAAAAGGACCATTTCCGGATGGAAACTAGCGAGTTTCCGTTTTCTTGAACAGCTTCAACATCCGGTGAGTGATCACGAACCCTCCAACCACGTTGAACATCGCCGTGATGACCGCGACAGCACCCAGGACGCCTTCGACCACGCCGGTTTTCACCGCGAACACCAGGAGTGCCCCGATTATAGTTACCGCTGAAATCGCGTTTGTCATAGACATCAAAGGGGTGTGAAGAAGAGACGGTATCCGTGAAATCAAAAAATACCCAATTACAAAGGTTGCCCCGAAAAAGCCGAGCATCATAAATAGTTCATACATATGCGACTCCCTTAAAGCCTGCCAAGGGCGATCAAGGTACCATGGTGAACGATTTTTCCGTGGTAGCTTACAAGAGAACTTTTCACGATTTCATCTTCAAGGTCCAGCTCATCGCCGTTGTTTTTAAACGCATTTTCTACAAAATGAAACATGTTGTTGGAATAAAGCCATGAAGCATGAACAGCCATCCTGCCCGGAATATTCTGAAGGCCGCATATTTTGACATCCCCGCTAAAAATCTCACGGCCCGGCTCGGTCAGTTCACAGTTCCCCCCTTGATCAATGGATACGTCCACGATCACCGACCCGGGACGCATGGCTGCCACCATTTCCCCCGTAATCAACTTCGGAGCGACTTCTCCCGGGACAAGCGCACTCAGGATCATCACGTCCGTATCCGCCACTACCGGTGCCAGGTGTGCTCTTTCCTTCTCCAGCCACTCCGGTGGAAGCGTCCTGGCATATCCGCCTTCGCCCATCGCCAGATCCTGTGGTACATCGAAACCAGCCACTTTGGCTCCCAGGCTCTCAGATTCTTTCTGGGCATCCTTTCGGATATCCACCGTCCTTACGACTCCTCCAAGGCGTTTAGCCGTCGCAACAGCCTGGAGACCTACCACGCCCGTGCCGACTATCAGAAAATTGGCCGGTTTTATCATTCCTATAGCCGTACCCATCATCGGAACGAAACGGGGAAAGCTGTTCGTCGCCATCAGAACCGATTTATAACCGGTAATAGTGCTCATCGAGGTCAGGGCGTCCATTTTCTGGGCACGGCTGATCCGTGGTATCCCGTCCATAGTTAATGCCGTAATACCTTTTTCTTCAAGCAGTTCCACATTTTTCCTGCTTGTTGGCGCCGCAGGATGAAGAAACGTTATGAGCACCGTTTTCTTTTCCATCATCTCGATTTCATTTTTACCGGTACGTTCGTCGACCTCAGGCTGTTTGACTTTTAGAATCACATCGGAGAGAGAGAAAAGTTTTTCCACGTCTTCGATCACTTCTGCTCCCGCCTGTACGTAGTCCTCGTCGCTTCGAAATATCCCGTCTCCGGCTCCCGAGCCCACAATCACCCGGCAGCCTTTCCCGATATATTTCTCCACCGTCTCCGGTATGGCAGCAACCCGCTTTTCTTCAGCCATTATCTCCTTGGGTATTCCTATAATCATCGCTTCCTCCTTTTTTGCGATAGCAATTCCTTTCTTTCGGCAAGCCAGTTTACACT
>DSCZ01000638.1 GCA_011048855.1 Desulfobacteraceae bacterium
AATGGATATTAGATGGGTGCATGAGCCTGATCCAACCAAACAAGCTTTACTTGAAATATATGTATCAATTGTACTTGATACCCCATATAATGACTTTGACACCCATTAGGCCGAACAACAGGATTCAGGCTGACACAAAAAGCCAGCGCACATTCTTGCTAAATCGACACACTGCGGTTGGCTTTTTGTGCAACTGATCCTGAGCGTTAGGTTTACACGTAATCCCAGACCATCTACGAATAAAGAGGTTCTGAATGACATATCACATAGATGCCGAGAGAGTCAGCCTTGATGAGTTACGAAAGCGAATCGAGGAAACCGACCTTGTACCGAGCCGGGCTTCACTGCTGGACGGGATAATTGCAAAGATGAAAGTGCTCGAACAACATGGAATCACGACGCTTGCCAGTCTGCGGAAAGAGCTAAAGAACTCCAATCGCTTGGAAGCTTTGTCAAAAACGACAGATATCGACATGCAGTATCTAATCCTACTCAGGCGGGAAATCGAAGGCTATTTTCCAAAGCCGTCTGCGTTGAAGGCCTTCGATTGGCTGCCGGGAGGAGAAATCGCAAAGCTCGAAGGAAAGGGAATACGGCATGCCGCCGCGTTGTATGAAGCGGCAAGCAGCATCGAGAGCAGAACCGAGCTTGCGAAATCGACAGGCGTGGACGTTGCCATTCTCGAAGCACTCGTTCGGTTGGCAGATTTGACGAGGGTGCAGTGGGTGAGTCCGACAGCAGCCAGGATGCTTGTAGAGGCTGGCTATGACAGCGCATCCAAGGTGGCGGCAGCCGATGCCGAGGATCTGTGCGAGGCTCTTGTGCGTGTCAATGAGGGAGATAGGTTTTTCAAGGGAAAGATCGGCCTGCGTGACATCAAAAGGCTTGTTCGGGCCGCTAGTTATGTTCCAAGCTGAGTGTAAACCTAACAATGGGTTGCAGCCGACTTTGCTCCGCTGCGCTCCATTGCCGCCGCTGAGCCAAACTGTTATGCTCTTGAAAAAATGGGCTTGACATATCAATAAGTTCATATATCCTATATGGTATGTGGCGGATCGAAGAACATAGACGGATTGACAAGCAAATCGGTTCGCTTCCTATTGAGATACTTAAGCGATATGAAAAATGGAAGGACATCGCCACAATTTCCGGCCCATTCGGGTTGCAATTGATCAAGGGCTTTCACGACGAAGCCGTGGTTGGCAAGTGGAAAGGATACCGATCATCCCGGCTTGGGCTCCAGTGGCGCGTGATATACCGAACCGTTCCTGAAGCGTTGCTGTTTCAAGTAGCCTCGATAACCGCCCATGACTATCGGAGGTCTTAAATGAATGATTATCATCCTGCCAAAAAGCGTATAGAGGTTTCCGTGGGTGAATCCTTACGGATCCTCCGCGAACTTCAGGGATTAAGCCAGAATCAACTGTCTGCAATGACAGGCATTCCCCAGGCGACTATTTCCGCAATCGAGAATGAGCGTGTCAAACTGGGCGTCGAGCGCGCCAAGGTTTTAGCCACTGCGTTGAAGGTCCATCCAGGAGTTCTGGTTTTTCCGGGCTGGGAGCTTCCTGAAGAAGCCATGGCATAACATGCGCCTGGACCAGTCGGGCAAAAAGCACGCCTGCTGGTCAGGCGCGGAGTTAGGCGCAAATTAACTAAGACTAATGAGTTGAAATTATGAGAAAACTTATCGTTATCGAATTTATCACGCTTGACGGCGTGATGCAGGCGTCCGGAGGCCCCGGGGAAGATGCTTCGGAGGGTTTCAAGTATGGTGGATGGATGGGTTCCTACATGGACGACTTTTCGGGTAAGGTGATGAGGGAGCAGATGTCGTTAAATCAATCTGAGCTGCTTCTTGGCCGGAAGACATACGATATCTTCGCTGGATACTGGCCGCACCACGCTGCTGGTTGGCCCGGCATCAACGAAGTAAAAAAGTATGTTGTATCTCACGACTCATCGCTCAAGCTTGATTGGGAGAATTCCGTGCTTCTTTCTGGCAATGTTGCCGAAAAGGTGAAGAAACTGAAAAGTGAGGATGGGCTTGACCTGCGCGTATGGGGAAGCGGCAATTTAATACAGACGCTCTTGAAGAACGATTTGGTTGATGAATTGTGGCTCAAAATTTTCCCGATAACGCTCGGCCCGGGCAAGCGCCTATTTGCTGAGGGCACGATTCCGGCAGCTTTCGAATTGACTGACAGCAAAGTTTCGCCACTCGGCGTTATTTTTGTTAAGTACAAGCGTGCCGGTGAAGTGAAGACAGGAACACTTGGGGCCTAAATTTTTGTGTATTTATGCAGCGGATAGCATCATCGCCGAACAAGGCTAATTCAGCGGACGCAAAAAGCCGCGCTGCTAGTAAGCAACGTTATGTGCAAATCATTGACAGGAGGTCTAATAGCATTCCATGAATCGCAACGCAGGAATATCGTCAATTGAAGTCTTATTTCGGAAACAGGTACGAAAAGACTCGAAGGTCAAAAATGCCTATTTGCTCGTCCACTCAGACAAGACCGGACTGCACATCAATTTGTCAGAAGGTGCGGGAGATAACGGTAAACCGACCCCGCAGCAGCCCAATTACATGGCCAGTGTCGGTAAACTATTTACCTCTGTTATCGTCAGCATGCTGCATGAAAAGGGAGTATTGTCGTTTGAGGATCGCATCAGCTACTACCTCGATTCTGGATTAATACACGGTTTGCATGTCTATAAGGGGAAAGACCATTCATCGGAAATTCAGATCCGGCATCTTCTAAATCAAACCTCCGGTCTGCCGGATAACTTCTATCCCTTGTTCGATAAGCTACTTGCCGACCACAACTTCGACATAGGACCGCGAGAAGCGATCGAATGGGCAAAAAAGAATCTGACGCCTCAGGCGGTACCGGGCAAGAAATCGTATTATAC
>DSCZ01000096.1 GCA_011048855.1 Desulfobacteraceae bacterium
AGATGGGGCCGGACATTCTCTTTTCCTTCTATTACCGAAACCTGGTGGGCAGAGAAATCCTCCAAATACCGCTGGCCGGGTGCCTCAATCTGCACGGCTCGCTCCTCCCTCGTTATCGGGGCCGGTGCCCGGTGAACTGGGTGCTGATTCACGGTGAAAAGGAAACCGGGGTCACCCTTCATTACATGACACCACGGCCGGATGACGGCGATATTGTCGGACAGAGGAGAGTATCCGTTGACGATAGCGACACGGCCTTGAGCCTCCATGAAAAGCTCGCACCCGCGACACGCGAACTGCTGAACGACCTGTTGCCGAAAATACGGGAAAACACGGCCGAGCGTATTCCACAGGACCAATCAGTGGCCAGCTATTTCGGAGGCCGCGGACCGGAGGACGGCCTGATCGACTGGACAAAAGACGCTGCAAGTGTACGCAACCTGGTACGGGCGGTGACCCGACCCTACCCCGGCGCCTTTTCTTTCCTGGGAAACCGAAAGTGCATCTTTTGGGACGTGGCATCGACTCAAGCACCAGCCGATGCCGTCCCCGGTGCCGTGCTCTCAAAAGGGCCGCTAACGATTGCCTGCGGCAACGGGGCCGTGGAGGTTCGATTCGGCCAGAGCGAAAGCGGCGTATACATGAACGGCGGGCAGCTCGCGCTCGACCTCAATCTGGCAGTCGGCATGCGATTCAACGGCCGGACTGAAACGATGGTGGAACAGCGGCGTAAAAAGCATGTGCTCATCCTTGGGGTAAACGGCTTTATCGGCAATCATCTGAGCGAGCGGTTGCTGGAAAGCGGTCGCTACGAAGTCCATGGCATGGATTTGTGCACAACCAGCATTAAACACCTTCTGGGGCATCCTGATTTTCATTTCAAGGAAGGGGATATTTCGATCATGCGGGAGTGGATCGAGTATCACGTCCGGAAATGCGACATTATTCTGCCGCTGGTGGCCATCGCAACACCCATAGAGTATGTCCGGAACCCGCTGCGGGTATTTGAACTCGATTTTGAGGAAAATCTCCGCATCGTGCGGTACTGCGTCAAGTATGGCAAGCGGCTGATCTTTCCCTCCACCTCGGAGGTCTATGGCATGTGTCAGGACCCGGAGTTTGATGAACAACTCTCCAATTTCGTCCTGGGTCCGGTCCATCAGCAACGCTGGATCTACTCTTGCAGCAAGCAGATGCTCGATCGGGTGATCTGGGCCTACGGCCAGAATGAAAAACTGCCGTTCACCCTGTTTCGGCCCTTCAACTGGGTCGGGCCGAAACTCGATTCCCTGGAATCCGCCCGTATCGGCAGTTCCAGGGTGATCACCCAGTTTATCCTGAACCTGGTGGAAGGGTCCCCGATACGGTTGGTTGACGGCGGACGCCAAAAACGCTGTTTTACCGATGTCAAGGACGGTATCGAGTGTCTTTTCAGGATCATCGAAAACGACAAGGGGTTATGCAACGGCCGCATTTTTAATATAGGGAATCCGGACAATGAGTTCAGCATGCAAGAACTTGCCGATATCCTTCGGGAGAAATTTACGGTGCATCCCCTTCGCTCTCACTTTCCTCCTGGTGGCGGATTTCAATACATTGAGGCGCGGGCGTTTTACGGACCGGGCTACCAGGACGTCCAGCACCGCAGGCCATCCATCCGTCAGGCGCGAACCATCCTGGGATGGGAGCCGAAGGTGCCCTTTGAACAGTCGGTCAGCGAGACCCTGGATTATTTTCTCAATGACGTTATCGCCAAGTCAAAGGGGAATTCATGATCCCTGTCGGTCTGCGTATCGATGTCGACACCCTTCGCGGCACGCGCATCGGAGTCCCGAACCTGATCGATCTCCTGTCTCGCCACCATATCCGGGCAAGCTTCTTCTTTTCGGTGGGACCGGACAATATGGGCCGTCATCTGTGGCGTCTGATGCGGCCCACGTTTTTTCTCAAGATGTTCAGGACACGGGCGGTCAGCCTGTACGGCTGGGATATTCTTTTGCGGGGCACCCTGTGGCCCGGGCCGGTGATTGGAAAGAAATGCCCCGGGCCGATTCGCGATACCGCCGAAGCTGGTCATGAAGTCGGGCTCCATGCCTGGGACCATCACCGCTGGCAGACGCGGCTTGAGCCCCTGGGCCAACACGACATAACCGAAGAAATCAAGAAGGGTTACGATATGCTTACAGGGATTCTCGGGAAAGCCCCCGATGGCTTCGCCGCACCGGCATGGCGCGTCACACCCGAAGCCCTTAAAGCCTTGGAGCAGTTTCCCTTCCGGTTCCAATCCGACTGCCGCGGCCGTTCCCTCTCCCGGCCGGTGATTGAAGGCCAACGGCTCAGTCATATCCAGGTGCCGACCACCCTGCCGACCTATGATGAACTCATTGGTCTCAAATGCACCCCGGAAACCTACAATGAACACCTGCTCAGTATGATCCGGCCTGCCTGTCTCAACGTCTTGACCATCCATGCCGAAGTAGAAGGGATCGGTTGCCTTGCCCTGTTTCAAGATTTTCTGGACAAGGCCGGTGAGCGAGGTATCGCCTTCGAACCCCTGGGTGATCTTCTATCACAAAACCCGGAAATTGCAGAATCCGGTATCCGCCAGGGAGCAGTAGCCGGAAGAGAGGGGTGGCTTGCGTGCCAGGAGGAAACAGCCGGCCCCATAAAATCACCCAGAGCATCTTATGGCAAATGAATTGAACGTACAAAAACGGCTACGCGTCAAAACCGGATATGCTGCAATCCTGCTATCGTTCTTTCTGCTTTCCTATATCTTGCCCCTCGGGGCCAGGGACCTCGTTGTCCCTGACGAAACCCGCTACGCCGAGATTCCCCGTGAGATGATCGCCGGGGGCGACTGGGTCGTTCCCCACCTGAACGGATTGCGTTACTTTGAAAAACCGGTGCTGGGC
>DSCZ01000630.1 GCA_011048855.1 Desulfobacteraceae bacterium
GCGTATCTATATAGTTGACACCTGCCCGCCGCATAAGTGCTTCAATCCCAACTCTGAGCGCAGCCTTGGCCAGCTGGATCTGTCGAACGTCGTTCAAACTCACGAAAACCGGGCGGCCGGTGGATGAATAACCCGGGGGTACGAGTTCAAATGATCGACCTATTCCATCTCCATCCACCACAACCCCGGGCGCCCCTTCTTTCAACCTGCCGTTCGGAAGCATAATCCCGGCGCGCAGCATCGAGGCCACAGCGTCGATTACTCCGGATCCACAGAGTCCGCGTGCAGGTTCTGAAGATCCCCCGATTATCTCAAACTCGAAACCGTTTGGATCATCGTAGCTGACGCGATGAACCGCGCCCGGCATCGCTCTCATCCCGCATTCCAGCTGTGCTCCCTCGAGTGCGGGTCCCGTGGCACAACTCGTTGCCCAAAGGCCATCCTTGGTTCCGAGGACAACTTCCCCGTTGGTTCCTATATCGACTATCAACGTGGTCTGTTTCGACCTGTGGGGTTTTTCCGCGACGACGGCCCCGAGAGTATCCCCCCCGACGAAACCCGATACCACAGGAAAGATGTATACATTGGTGCCGGGATTCAGCGAAAATCCGATTTCCGCCGCAGACAGGTTCAAAGCGCCTGCGAACACCGGCAGGTAAGGCGAAACGCCCAACCCGTGCGGGTGGATGCCGCAAAAAAGATGCTGCATCGTCGTGTTGCCCACGATGCTCACCTCGTCCACATCCTGAGTTTCTCCATCCACCTCTTCAATGCAGCCGTCGATCAATCCGTTTATCTCTTGAACAACCGCCTCGCGAAGGATTTCCGTGCCGGACTCCCGGGAATCACAGAAAGCGATACGGCTTATCACATCCTCTCCAAAACGTCTCTGGGGGTTGGCCGAAGCCCGGGAGGCAATGATTCCACCGGAGGTCATATCACAAAGGTAGCAGGCTACCGTCGTGGTGCCCACATCCACGGCAACTCCGAAAGAACGCTGCCGGTTACCCGTCAGGACTGCAGTGACACCCCGTTTCCGATGGTTTACCAAAGTCATATCTCCACGGAACCGATCGGGTTTCGCCATATCCTTCAACCCGTTGATGTCCGCGGCGCCCGCTTTTCCCGAAACCCGGGACGTCAGGAGGGTCGCACGATCAGATGGAAGGTCTTCTTCGTTTTCAGGCCCTGTATGGGCACCATCCGCTTTTGTCCGTTCCACCATGGGATGCAGGTCGAAAACCGCATCTATGTCGGTTTTCCCCAGGGCGGCACCGATATCCAGGGTTCCCCGCGGTACAGCCACCCTCACAGGGCCGGAAACTTTTGCCTGACAGGCCAGGCGGTGTCCGGAAGACTGTTCATTCTCATCGAAAAGATCTTTCTCGGCATCGGTCATCGGAGAAAGCCCCGCCTCAGAATCCACCTGAACCACACATTTACCGCACAGTCCGTTGCCTCCGCAATCCGACCTGATGGGTATTTCAAGCGAAACCGCCGCTTCCAGGAGATTCGCCCCTTCCGGTACTCGAATCGAAAGCCCCATCGGCTCGAATACAATCTTATGCATTTTATCCTTCATCTCGCCCCCTGATCCACGTCCATTCAAGCCAGACGGCCCGGAGGCCTTGCCGGGTACGGCAGCCGCCGGGCCGTCAGATCAGCCCCTGCTCCGAACTCTTACACAATCGTGTACTTGGGACCTCCACCCCCTTCAGGGAGAACCCAGGTGATATTTTCGAACGGGTCCTTGATATCACAGGTTTTACAATGGACACAGTTTGAAAAATTGAGCTTTAAATTCAACTCCCCCGTTTCCTCGTTCACTTCCATTTCGTACACACCTGCAGGACAGAAGCTGACACAGGGGTTCTGGTACAATTCCCTGCATTTGGTATAGCAGATATTCAAATCAGCTATCTGCAAATGAGGCGGCTGGGCTTCTTCGTGCGTTGAACCGGAATGGTAAACATCCGTCTCCTTGTCGAACGTCCGTTCCCCGTCGTATTTCATCAGGTCTTTCTGTTCGTCCGACGGCGAATCGGTCCCGTAATAATCCGCCACGCTCTTCATCCTGGTGTAATCAGGTTCAGCCTTCAGGTGATCGCTCCAATCCCTTCCTCCCAATAAATACTGGATACCCACCCGGAACAAGCCCCCCCAGAGCCCTCCTTCGAAAGACTGGCGGAAGTTTCGGACTTTATAGAGTTGTTTTCCGATATAACTGTCATAGACCGCTTTTTCGTAATCCGAAAGACACCCGGCGGAAAAATCATCCTTCACCAACGCGTTGAAAACAGCCTCGGCGGCGAGCATCCCCGATTTCATCGCATAATGGATTCCCTTGATCTTCATCCCGTTGAACAAGCCTGCTGAATCGCCGACCAGCAAACCACCGTCGAAATAGAGTCTGGGAATGGAATAATAGCCGGTGACCGGCACGCTTTTCGCCCCGAACTGCACAGGTTTTCCACCTTTCAATATTTCCGCAATGTAGGGATGCATTTTGAATTTCTGAAACATCCTGTGGGGGTCCATGAAGGGGTCCCTGTAGTCAAGGCTGGTCAGCAGGCCTATTGAAACGTGGTTGTTCCTCATTCCGTAGACAAACCCGCCGCCGAAAGCATCACTCTTGAGCGGATATCCCATGGTGTGAATCACGTCACCCGGCTTGAGCCTTTGCTCCGGCAACTCCCATACTTCCTTGACGCCCACCTCGTAGCCCTGGGGATTTTTCCCTTCTGAAAGGTTGAATTTCCGTATGACGGTGCGGGCGAGGCTTCCCCTGGTTCCTTCTCCGAAAACCGTCACCTTCGCCTTGAGGTCGATCCCCGGTTCGTAATTGGGTTTCTGGCTTCCATCGGCGTCGATTCCTTTGTCCCCGGTCCTGACCCCCGTAACCC
>DSCZ01000015.1 GCA_011048855.1 Desulfobacteraceae bacterium
AGCCAAAGAAATCAAATATAGTGCAGAGGCGCGGGAGAAACTGCTCCGTGGTGTGAATTCCCTGGCCGATGCTGTGAAAGTGACTCTCGGCCCGAAGGGGCGCAATGTGATCATCGAAAAATCATGGGGATCTCCAAAGATCAGCAAAGACGGTGTAACCGTGGCAAAGGAAATCGAGCTGGAAGATAAGTTCGAAAACATGGGCGCCCAGATGGTAAAAGAGGTGGCTTCCAAAACTTCCGATATGGCCGGGGACGGCACAACAACCGCTACGATCCTTGCCCAGGCGATTTACCGGGAAGGCTCCAAACTGGTGACGGCCGGTGCCAACCCGATGGCCGTGAAACGCGGGATCGAAAAGGCGGTCGAGGGGGCTGTGGCGGAATTGAAAAAATTGAGCAAGCCCACGAAAGAAAAGAAGGAAATCAGTCAGGTGGGCACCGTCTCCGCGAACAACGACGCGACTATAGGCGAAATCATCGCCGAAGCGATGGAAAAGGTGGGCAAAGAGGGGGTCATTACCGTAGAGGAAGCCAAAAGCATGGAGACCACCCTCGAGATCGTGGAGGGGATGCAGTTCGACCGGGGCTATTTAAGCCCGTATTTCGTGACCGAACCTGAAAAAATGGTCGTGGAGCTGGATGAGCCGTATCTCCTGATTCACGAGAAGAAAATCAATGTGATGAAGGATCTCGTTCCTGTTCTCGAACAGATAGCGAAAATGGGCCGGCCCCTTCTGATCATCGCCGAGGATATCGAAGGCGAGGCCCTGGCGACTCTGGTCGTCAATAAACTGCGTGGCACTCTCAAGTGCGCCGCTGTCAAGGCTCCCGGCTTTGGAGACAGACGAAAGGCGATGCTCGAGGATATCGCGATACTTACCGGGGGAAGGGTCATCAGTGAAGATCTGGGATTCAAGCTTGAAAATGTGACATTGAATGAACTGGGAACCGCCAAGCGGGTGACGATAGACAAAGACAACACGACGATTGTAGACGGCGGGGGAAGCCGTTCGGATCTCGAAGGACGTGTCAGGCAGATCCGCGCGCAGATAGAAGAAACCACCAGCGATTACGACAGGGAGAAACTACAGGAACGCCTGGCCAAATTGATCGGCGGGGTAGCTGTTATCAATGTCGGCGCGGCAACCGAGGCAGAGATGAAGGAGCGGAAGGACAGGGTTGAAGATGCGTTGAATGCAACCCGTGCGGCCGTCGAGGAAGGAATCGTGCCCGGCGGAGGTGTCGCCCTGGTGCGGGCAATTAAAGCACTTGATGATTTGAAGCTCGAGGGAGATGAACAACTCGGCGTGAACCTGATCCGGCGTGCCCTCGAGGAACCCGTGCGGCAGATCTCCGCCAATGCGGGCTATGAAGGCTCGATCGTTCTGCAACGAGTCATGGGGGAGAAGGGAAATATCGGCTTTAACGCGGAAACGGGTGAATATGAAGACCTGGTGGCGGCCGGTATCATAGACCCGACCAAGGTCGTTCGATTCGCCCTTCAAAACTCGGCGTCGGTTTCCGGTCTGTTGATGACAACCGAAGCGATGGTTGCCGAAAAACCGGAAAAGAAGAAACCGGCTGCACCGGCGATGCCGCCTGAGGATATGTATTGATATGAAGAAATTTTTTTGATCGGTTTTTCATGCGGGCGCATTATCGGCGCCCGCTTTTTTTTTCAGGAGACAGCAGTGGTTGGAAGAAGAATCGTTGAAATCGAGATCAGCCTTTTTTCCGCATTCCGCCTGGGCCGCTTCGACAGGCGCCGCATGAAAGTACCGGAGGCATCGACCGTCTCCGATATGCTTACGATTCTTGAAATTCCTGTCACGGATGTAGGTGTCCTGGTGATAAACGGCCGGGACGGAACTCTGGATCAAAATCTATTGGCCGGAGACCGGGTGACGCTTATTCCGGCAATCGGGGGCGGATGATTCATAGGACACTCGCCTTACTTGAACCTTTGCCCGTATCCGGGCCATCTATTCAACGCAGCGCGTTTCGTATTTCTTCCAGGAGGCTCCGGTGATTCATCGCCGCCTTGTGGGCGGATGCAAGGTCGATTTCCTGGAAGCGGATTGTGTCTCCGGGTCTTGCCTGGGCTATGATGTCAACGTCCACTGAAATGACGGTGGCGATTTTTGCATAACCTCCCACAGTCTGTTCCACCAGCAGGATTATCGGTTGACCATCGGCCGGTATCTGCACCGCTCCAGGGAGACTGGGTTCGGATATGATAGATCCCGGCATTCCGCTTTTTATCGGGATCACGTTTCCTTCCAGTCTGTAACCCATGCGGTCTGCCTTTGACGATACTTTGAATCCGCTCGAGAAAAAAACAATTTTTCCCTCTTCGAAAAAATCGTTCTGGGGCCCCGGGATGGCCCTCAATGTGGATTCTCTGGAAAACACGGGCTGTATTTTCTCCGGAATGCATTTTACTCGACCGATGGGTGATGCCTTCCCCCTGTGGAGGATGTCTTCGGGGCCAAGGGGCCTGCCGTGGAATCCACCGATTTTTCCACCCACATATGTGGCCCGGCTGTTCATCACCAGCGGTACGTCGAATCCGCCGGTAACGGCCAGGTATCCACGCAGCCCGGACACGGCAGGTTTAATCGTGACGATGTCGCCGCGTTTTACTGTGAAAGAACTCCATGGTGACGTTTTCCGGCCGTTGACTTCCACCGGCATTTGCGCTCCCGTCAAAGCCGCATCGGTTTCGGCGAGTGCTTCGAGTTTCATCCCTGCGAATGTCATTTCTATCACTGCAGATTCCTGCGGGTTGCCGACGAGCAGATTGGCGACGCGAAGGGAGAATTTATCGAGCGCGCCGGAAACCGGGACGCCGAACTGCTGGAAACCGAAACGGCCGATATCCTGAAC
>DSCZ01000458.1 GCA_011048855.1 Desulfobacteraceae bacterium
AGGACCATAACAGATATCCGGATCGCCTCCTGGAGCGCTTCAACAAGGTTTTTCCTGGTGAGCTTGCGCTTGACGATGGCTACCAGAAACAAAACCGTGGCGCCGACGGCTCCTGCTTCGGTCGGAGTGAAAAATCCGCCGTAGATTCCTCCCATTACCAGGAAAAAAACAAGCAGCGGTTCCCAGATCGCAAGCAGCGACGAGAATCTTTCACCCCATGAAACGGGTTCGGGGCTCGCGGGGGCCAGTTGCGGGTTAAGTTTCACCATGATGATCACGATAAGGATAAATGCGCCCGCCAGCAGGAAACCCGGTAGGATACCCGCCACAAGCAGTTTTCCGATGGATTGTTCGGTGAGCATGCCGTAGACGATGAATCCGATGCTGGGAGGTATCAGAAATCCCAGTGTCCCGCCCGCGGCGACGCTTCCGGTAGCGAGCCTGGGGTGGTAGTTGAAGCGCTTCATTTCCGGAAGCGCAACCGTGCCCATTGTGGCCGCGGTTGCAACCGATGATCCGGAAACCGCTGCAAACCCGGCGCAGGCCGCTATTGTAGCTACTGCGAGGCCGCCGGGCAGCCGTCTCAGCCATTTATCAAAGGCCCTGTAAAGATCTGAAGTCATTCCGGAGCTGCCGGCGAAGCCTCCCATGACTATAAAGAGGGGAATGACCGTGTACGGGAAATGGGAAGAAACTTCGTACACGGTCCTTCCAACCATCGGCAAAGCCGCCCCGGGGCCGGCCAGGTAGCTGACTCCGATGAAGCCTGCGAACATCAATGCGAAAGCTATCGGCATACCCAGGAACAACAACAGGAACGCAAGCACGGTACCCAGAATGCCGACGGTGACAGGATCCATGGCTACCTCCCTGCCAGCTTCCTGGCTGCATCCGCAAGATCAATCAAGAGCTCGATGCACAACGACACACCCGCTACGAAAACCAGAAACTTGAAAGGGGCCTGGGGTATCCGCAGCATGTCCGATACGGCCTTTTCCTCCATCGCGAGCACCCAGCCCTGCCAGGCGACAATGCCCACAATGCAAAGACTCAAAAGCGTCATGAGGACTTCGAGGGCTGCCTGCACCCGCTCGGGCAGCCTCGAAACAAGCATCGAGACACGCACATGCCCCTTCACCTGGTGCGTGTAGGCGATTCCCAACAGCACGAAAACCGCGAGCGTGTAACTGGAGAGCTCCATCGAACCGGGGATGGGTTTTGACCATACCGCCCGGCCTATGACCTCCCCGGTCGTGAGCAGCATCATCGGAATAAGGAAGAACATTCCCAGTTTGCTCAGCCAGAGTGTCGCTTTTTGTAAACACTTGCGCATAATCATCATTGAGCTCTTTCTGCCTTCATACAATGTGAAATGCGCTCGTTATCTCAATTCCTCGGGAAAAGCGACGCATTTGACGCCGCATTCCTCGGCGACTTTATTGTACTTGATAAGGATATCCTTGGCCGGAAGCCCTTTGGCCTCCAGGTCCGTCACCCATTTCCTGGTGACTTCCTGGAATGCGGCGAACCAGGCTTCTTGCTGGTCGGCTGTGAGGTTGTAAAGTGAAACGCCGTTGTCTTCCAGCTCTTTCATCATCACCCGGTAGACATCGCGGTTGAGTCCACCGGTGGTCCTGAATGGATTGCCGCACACTTCCTCGATCAGCGGTTTCAGATCATCCGGCGTGCGCTCCCAGCTTTTCTGATTCATGATCACGCCCTCGGACACGCAGCCGAATGTCGCAACCACGCCGTATTTTGCAACTTCATGAAGTTTGAACGCCAGTACAAGAGGTGGGCAGGTCACAAGCCCGTCGATCGTTCCGGTTTCGAGCGCCAGGTACACATCACCGAGAGGCATGAAGACCGGCTCCGCGCCGATGGCTTTTATATAACTGGTTTGATGCCCGCCGGGGCTGCGGATCTTAAGCCCTTTGCAGTCCTCGATTCCTCGCACCGGTTTTCGGGTCCACAGAAACGCCTGTATGCAGCCGTTCAGCTCAATGATTTTGACGCCGGGAAACTCTTCCTTTAGCCCCAGTTCAGCCATCCTGTTTCCGATATCCACGGCTATATCCTTTCCTTCGACCCAGGTCGCCAGAGACAGCACGTCCGTCAGCGGAAACCTTCCGGGTGTCCAGGTGGCCGTAAAATAACCCATGTCCGATAGCCCTTTGGCGACGATGTCATAATGTTCCGGGCCTTTACCAAGGGCCGCCCCTGCATAGAGAGTGTAGGTTATTCTTCCTTCAGATCGTTTTTTGAGTTCTTCGAGCATCGGCTCCCAGACCGTCTTGACCTCCCTGCTTGCGGGTGGGTGCCAGGTGCTGAATTTGATGTGCATTTTGGACGCGGCGGCAGCCGCGGCAGGCATAAGGGTGCATGCCAGAAATGCAGCGACCATAAAACCAAGCACCAGTTTTTTCTTCATAGCTTTCCTCCGTAATTTAAGATTTGAACAAAACGGACTTCGAGCCCCCTTCAAAGGGGCGTTCTACGACAGCCGGGCCGCTCGAGAAAAGCGGCACGGAGCAAGGAATCAGCGGTTTTCTGTCGAAAGCCACGACGCCGTATCGATAATTCCAGTGGATGATCCGCAGAATACTCCTGCAGCAGTCAAGGCTGTTTCCTCTATGATAACGTGCTTGACTACATTGAGGCCTTCCTCTACATGCCTTTCCGTCAGGCGGAGAGTCAGGTCCAGATCCCGGGCCTCGACCGCAGCCAGGATGGCTTTGTGGAATTTAAGAGAATCAGTCAGGTGCGTGCCGACAGTTAAAGATAGAAAACTGAAGCGTTTTACTTGGTTATGCAGATTCTGCATCAGTCTTTTGAGCCTTCCATGACTGCTTATGTCTATCATAAGTCCATGGTACTGCTCATGAAG
>DSCZ01000060.1 GCA_011048855.1 Desulfobacteraceae bacterium
ATGTATACCCGTCGAAATCTTTGAATCCGGAGGGGATTCCGGTCACATAACCGTCGAAGCCTGCCACGCTTTCCAGTTTTTTGAAGCTCGACCTGATCACGTCGTTCAAAGCCTGGAAACCTTCGTTTATCTGCTCTTCGGCAATATCGAAGATGGATTGTTCAGCCATTTCGAGCAAGGCTTCGGTGTCGCCCCATTCCTGAAAACAGGAATCTGAGATCGTCGAGCATTGAGCGATCAATTTCCGGCGTACGGAGAGGTCCTTGATGATTGAGGCGTGATGAACAATACCCGCCGAAGTTGACACGGCATCTACAAGGGATGCCAGGTATTCGTTGCCGCCGGTCTTTTCGGTGAGGCCTTTCCTGGCTATCGTCCTTGAAAGAGTGATTACGTCGATAGGTTCGCCGAGAGTGTAAAGCTCCAACATTCCCTGATATAAGGAGGAGTGGGCTTCACGGTAGAAGTCTCCCGGCGCGAGAGCATCCATGAGGTTGTTCAGGGCTTCATTGTTAATCAGGACGCCGCCCAGAACCGCCTGCTCGGCTTCTAAGTTATGCGGGGGGATTTTTGTTGTCGATTTAACTTTTTTGTCCTGTGCCCGGGCCATTGTACTCCTTTCATACACCTGGAGCACGAAATGCAGCCGGACCTCCAGGTAAGGAAACACCTGCAAGTCGACCATCAATTCCGTTTCGTCCGGGCGGAATCCAGGTGTGGCGGTAATAAACGTGCCGAATTCCAGAAGTTGCTGAATTCACTGGACCCCTCGACATGAGATTGTGTCGTGAGGTGACGGTATACTTGGTTTTAGAACTTTTTACCAGGCCATCAACTTTCCTCGAGACTCCGGACCTCAACTTTTACCGTACCGGTAACATTCGGATAAACTTTAACCAGGATATTGAATTCTCCGAGGCTCTTTATCGGTTTGTCGATAACGATTTTTTTACGGTCTATAACGATTCCCTTTTTGTCGAGAGCTGCGGCAATGTCCATATTCGTGACGGAGCCATAGAGTTTGCCTTCGTCTCCGGCCTTTTCGCTGAACACAAGCGTGACGCCTTTGAGCGCGGCAGCCAGTTTTTCGGCCTCTTCTTTCGCCCGGAGCCTTTTAACTTCAATTTTTTTCCGTTTGAGTTCGAAAGCTTTTAAATTACCGGGAGTGGCTTCAAGAGCAATATTCTTGGGAATAAGAAAATTGCGCGCGTAACCGGAGGCTACACTTACCAGGTCGCCCTCCAATCCCAGTTCGTCGAAATCCTGTTGCAAGATTACCTGCATAAACATCCTCCCTGATGCACATAAGTGCAGGATTCATGGGGTTTGGCCTTTTTCTGGAAATCTTCAGATGCGACGTTTTGTCCGGCTGTTTGAATCCCGACAATCTGTCACCCGGTTCGGTTTTTATGTATCCGCCTGAAATCCAGCCATTGGTCGAAAACACCCAAAATTGCCAATAATAGCATGAAAAATTGCTGGAGTATTATCAAAAAATAAAAAATAATTCTTATAATTATAGATAAATTATATTTATTAAAATAAAAAATAGCTATAGACAATCCTTGAAAAAAGTAGACAACCGCCAAAACAAGGAGGCAATTTATAGCTACGATTTGTATCGTGCCGGAGGTCAACAGCGAGCCAAATCCGGCAACGATGAGTCCCCAGATCAGTTTCTCGGGGGCATGCCACTGGTCAACAGGCTGAAATCCGGGATAAGTCAGACCCAGTTTTTTAAACAGCGGGCCTGCCAGCATTACATTGAACCATATTACCAGCCCCATGCCAATGACCATAAGTGCCGGGTATATTCTGATCAAGGTTTGAAGAAATATCTCCGCATAACCTTCCATGCCCCCTTCATTTTCAACCGGGGCGCTCATGTCCTCGTACAACTGAACAGTCGGTTGAAGCTGTTCCCTGATCAGCGTGGTTATCATTTCGGTAGGTCCCAGCCCCCGGGCCGCACCCAGACCGAAAAGCATTATCATTCCGAAAACCATCATCGCCACGAGTGCGGCGGTTATCGTGAAGCCAAGCGCAAATTTGCGCTTGAAGAGTTCGGACAGCACGATTCCCAGAAAACTGAATTCGATACAAAACACGACCGCCTGCCGATGACCGGTCAGGCTCGATATCACAGCGACCGCCATCACAGACAGAGCTGCAAGGACCAATCCCCGCTGCAGCCCCAGCTTTGTGGCGTAAGAAAGAAACAGCAAGGGGCTCAGAAGCATCAGCAAAGGACCCAATATAGGAATCCACAACGATGCATAAAGCAAAATCAGGGCACCGCCGACGCATCCCAATATATCCGTGACACTCATCGAAACACTTAGAAAGGAAAAGGGCATCACATTATACACGCAGCTGCGCCCTTCACTGCCTTGCCAGGACGGTGCGTTTATTTCAGCGCCGAAGTGGAGAAAGGCATAAGCGCCATCGCCCTGGCCCGCTTGATGGCCGCAGTCAGCATCCTCTGATGTTTAGCACAATTGCCGGAAATTCTCCTGGGAGTGATTTTGCCCCGTTCGGTTGTGAAATACCGTAGAGTCTTCGTTTCTTTGTAGTCAATAACCAGGCTGCTGTCGGCACAGAACCTGCAGACCTTTCGTCTGTGAAAAGGTCGTCTCATTTTGCTTTTTCCTGCTGGCCCACTGAATCTTTCCGCCATGATTTAACCTTCTTCTCGATTTTGTTCGGTTGATGCATCTTCTTCTTCTTCGTCTTCTTCAGAGTCTCCACCCTCAGCTGATTCGTCGGCCCCGGCCCCGGCATGATCAGGAGTCATGGATGCTTTAAGGGCTTCGACATTGGCATGGTCGCTCAGTTTCAGAGTCTGGTACTTGAGGACCCTCTCATCGAGTTTGAAG
>DSCZ01000330.1 GCA_011048855.1 Desulfobacteraceae bacterium
AACGAGAATCACACGCTTTTCGTCCCCAAACGCCTGCTGAGCCTCGTGAAACGAGACGCCATGCTTGGCGATGTTCTCACGGTTCTTGCTATCGTCCCACTCGAAGTTTGGCGTCTTCATGCTACTAATGTAATACAAAAGCAATTACACTTCAAGCAAAATCCGTTTGACAATTCCGCAAGGTTGTGGCAGGGTGAGGGTACTACTAACCTCAAGCGGTTCTTCCGCCCCGACAGCAGCGGTTTTTTTGTGCCTTCCTTTAGGGAAGAGTTTCGCCAGCGATATGGCGGGGTCAATAGGGCCGAATACAATACCCGCAAGGGGAATAAGCCCAGCCGTCTTGAGGCGGTAGTTGAGACCTCGTCGCCTCATATTGTGACGAAACTACTAAACCTCAAGGAGGCACAAATGGAAAAGCAAATCAGTCAAACCCCAGTAGTACCCGTAGTAACCATTGTCAACAATCAAACAACAACAACCAGTCTAAATGTTGCCGAGGTGTTCGGCAAGCCGCACTTGGACCTGCCGGATATTTTTCGACAGGGAAATTTTTCCCAGTCCTCTTACACCAACACCCAGGGTAAAGATCAGCCCATGTACAACATGACCCGTGACGGGTTCGCAATCCTTGTCATGGGGTTCACCGGCAAAAAGGCGATGAAGTTTAAAATCGCCTACATCAACGCCTTCAACCAGATGGAAGCGGAGATACTTAAGCAAAAAGGGATCACGGATCATTCACAAGCCCTCACCCCTGCACAACAAAGAGAGGTGCAGTCCCTCATTTCCGAGAGGGTGTATTCACTGCCCGACAAGAGAGAATACAGGTCAGGCTTCAGAAAGATGTACGGCCTGATAAAATCCGAGTTCAAAGTAGGCAGCTACAAGGATTTACCGTCAGACAGGTTTGATGAGCTTGTAAGGTTTATTGAATCTGTAAATATCAACATACCCGCACTTAACCAGCAAAATACCGGCAATGACGACTGGACATTCAACCACGAGGCAAGGGAGCAGTATCCTTTCCTGAAGGGTGTAGTGGCAGATCTAAATGAAATCGCTGAAAGGAAATACCCGTATGAGGGGGCATAGACCTTGACCTTACGAAAACATCAATCAGACGTTTTGAACACGATTAACTCCATCATCGCAGGGGATAACGTTCGCAAAATCATCGTGAACGCAACTCCCGCAGCAGGAAAATCAATGCTTCCTATTCTGGCCGGTCAGTTGATTCCTGTGGGCTTGGCTGATGCCCTGGCATGGATTGTCCCCAGGAAGGCGTTGCAGTCCCAGGGCGAAAGAGGATTCGTTGATCCTGGATTCAGATCTATGTTGAACCATAACCTCACCATCAGACAGTCAACATCTGACATAAACCCTTGCAGGGATTGTCAAGGATGGGTTTCGACGTACCAGGCACTTTCTATGGACAGAAAAGGGCGGGCTGAGTATGAATTTTCAACCAAGCGGTACATCCTTATCCTCGATGAATGCCACCACATATCTGCTTCAGTCGAAGCTGACTGGTACAGGGCTGTTTTACCGCTTGTGGAAAAAGCGAAGTACCTTGTTTTGATGACTGGGACCATGGAAAGGTCCGATGGGAAACCGATAGCATGGTTGCCATACAGAAAAACGGCAAACGGCCTTTTGGAATCTGTCACGGAATCCCATGGCGATACCCGGTATATCCATTACGACCGGACAACAGCATTGCGGGAAAAGGCGATTCTTCCGGTCCAATTTCATCTGTCAGACGGAACTGTGGAATGGGAAAAGAACGGGTCTCGCAGGAAAGGGATATTGTCGAAACGCATCATGGATTCCGGGCAGGCACTTTTCACCGCACTGAATACCGAATTCGCAGAGACGTTACTGGATGCAGGCTTGGCGCACTGGCAATCCTATAAAAACACTCATCCACGGTCAAAAATGTTGATAGTAACAGCAAACTTCGAACATGCGAAGAAAGCCACTGCCTACGTGGAACGTAGGGGTTTCAGGTGTGCCATAGCAACGTCTCACGATTCCGTAAAGTGCCTTCAGAATATCTATGACTTCAAATTTGGTTCGATTGACTGCTTAATCACCATTGCGGTTGCTTATGAAGGCCTTTCCGTAAAGCCGATAACCCATATTGTTTGTCTCACCCAAATCAGAAGCAATGCATGGATAACACAGATGGTGGGAAGGGCTGTGCGGGTTGACCATGATGCAGGCCCCTATGAAACGCAAAGTGCCTACGTGTTTGCACCGGATGATTTCCAGTTCCAGCAAGTTGTGAAACGGATCGAATCTGAGCAACTGACAGCAATCAAGGATGAGGATGACGTTGAAGAAAAGCGATCCCGAAAAGGCGGGGGAAGACAGAAATCACCGGACGTAATCCCGATCGGAAGCACGTTAACCGGTCAAAGAGAAATTTCGATTGGTGGCCCTCCAGGGGGCTTTGCGTTTTCATCAAATATTTACATCCCAACACCAAAAGAAGTGGAGTCTGAACTGTTATCTAAAATCGAGGCTCATGTCAGAATTTACTCATATATGAACAGAATCAAGCCGATCCGGATTAATGCCGTACTAAAGGATATCTTTAACAAACCGAGGCGAGAAATGACACGTATAGAGCTTGAAAAATGCCTGAAGTACGTTCAGGAAAATTACCCAACAAACTTTCCGGTTCGAGGATCTGGCCGGAGAGTTCCAACAAAAGCAGAGAGGTGGTGCGGATAATGCCGTTTTACAGCAAGAAAAGTCGAAGCAGGGAGGACTGGAGTTGCGCTTCCGCTGTCCCGAAAAAGGACCCTTCCCGATTTGCCAAAATGCAGATCGAATACATCAAGGGACGATGGCAGGGTTTATTTGA
>DSCZ01000062.1 GCA_011048855.1 Desulfobacteraceae bacterium
ATGTAATACAGTCCCATGACTTATAAGGGTTCCGCGTTTTTCAGCGGGACCCGCCTTTAAAATCAGTGTTGATTATTTGTACCCGGCAACCCGGTTGCATGACAGGGGCCGGGTACAAATGTTTTCGGCCCCGGCATTTAATAAATATAGCCTCTGGGAGTTTTTTCTGTTATGGATTTCAGCGTTGGAGGCATGGCGGAGAAGTGTCCGGGCAAAACTGCAACAATCCAATTTAAGAAAGGCAGGATCGAGGAAATATGGGCAAGGCTGTTCTGGTGACCGGCGCCGCCGGTTTTATCGGGTTTCATCTATGCAGGCGACTTCTTGACGCCGGCCGTGAAGTGGTCGGGGTCGACAACATGAATCCTTACTATGATGTGTCGTTGAAAGAAAGCCGGCTGGCCATACTCGAAAGTTATCGCACCTTTACTTTCCACCGCCTGGATATCGCCGATTACCAGGCAATAAAAAGCGTGTTCGCCGGTACGCCGATCAAGGCGGTCTGCAATCTCGCCGCCCAGGCAGGAGTGCGTTATTCGCTTAAAGATCCATTTGCGTACCAGAAAAGCAACATCGAAGGTTTTTTAAATCTTCTTGAAATCATACGAGAAAACCCGGTGGATAATTTCGTCTATGCCTCTTCTTCATCCGTCTACGGGGGCTGCACCACTCCTCCCTTCAGCGTCGAGGAACGAACCGACGGCCCGATATCGTTATACGCGGCGACAAAGAAAGCCGATGAATTGATAGCGCACGCCTACAGCCATCTCCACGGGATCCCCTGCACAGGGCTCAGGTACTTCACCGTTTACGGGCCATGGGGACGGCCGGATATGGCACTTTTCCTCTTCACCGACGCAATACTCAATCGAAGGCCCATCGATGTTTTCAATTACGGCCGCATGAGACGCGACTTTACCTATATCGACGATATAATCGATGGAACAGTCGCGGCAATCGACAAACCCTCCCGCTACGAAATTTTCAACCTCGGCAATTCAAAACCGGTGGAACTGCTGGATTTCATAGGAATCATTGAAGACGAACTCGGCATCCGGGCAGAAAAGCGCATGCTGCCGATGCAGCCTGGAGACGTGGAGATGACCGCCGCAGATATAACCCGATCCACCGAACTGCTGGGTTTCACCCCCCAAACACCTGTACGGAAAGGAATACGGAATTTCCTCTCATGGTACCGCGATTATTACCGAGTTCACATGACAATATAATAAAACTTTCTCCCTCAGATCACAGTCTTTTACACCCACCTTGCGGTCACGGTTTTTTCATCCATGAACATGCGCATGGATGCCAGGCGTGATTTGGCGGTGCCGACAAACGATTCCCTGCGGGATCCCAGCGGGAAGAATGCGTAGGGCTGGGCGACGCCGATGTTGACACCTACGTTTCCCACGTTGACTTCACGCGTGAATTTCCGGGCCGCTTTCATGTCGGATGTCATGATGCAGGCAGAGTGGCCGAGATTTGTCTTCGTATTGATCCACTCTATCACCTGGTCCATGGATTCGGCCCGGATAAGGCCTGCAACCGCCCCGAAGGCTTCCTCCTTGGCGCACTTCATGTCCACATGAATATCTTCGAGAATGGTCGGACCCATGAAATATCCGTTCGGATAACCCGAAGAAACAGTCTCCCTGCCGTCAAGCACAACTTTGGCCCCCTCGGAAAGAGCGCCATCGATCCATGCGTGAACCGAGTCCCTGCCGCCAGGCGTGGTGTAAGGCCCCATTTCGGCGCTTTCATCCAGCCCGTAGCCGAGTTTCATCGAAGATGCGGCTTCGACGAATTTTGCTTTCAGTTCATCGTAGACGTCTCCAACCACAACCACATTGTCAACTCCCAGGCACCTCTGCCCGGTCATGCCGAACGCCCCTCTCAGAAGCCAGGGAACACAGGCGTCCAGATCCGCATCAGGCATGATCACCACGTGGTTTTTGCCGTTTCCGTTGATCGAAGACGTCTTAAGCAGTTTTCCACACAGGGCGAACAGCTCATGTCCGGCCCGGTTGGAGCCGATAAAGCCAACCCCTTTGATCTCATGCCTGGACAGAATATCTTTGTTTATCTGTCTTCCACCGTGAACCAGGTTGATTACGCCCGGAGGAAACCCCACTTCCTCAGCCGCGCGGCAGATCGCTTCGGCCGCAACAGGAACCTGCCTGCTCGGGCTTACCACCACGGTGCAGCCGGCAGCCAGCGCGTACGGTACAAACGAGGACCATGCATGCATCGGGATGTTGTTGGGCGTAATGATCAAAAACGGCCCCAGCGGCTCCCACACAAGGTATTCGTCTATGCCGTTTGCCAGTTGATCGATATGTTCATTCTGCTTCACCAGACCGTATAATGCACCACAGGCGGACTCCACGTTTTCTATCACTCGGCTTACCGATCCCCGCGACTCCCCGATTGTCCGTCCATGGTCCTGTGTGAGAATGCGGCAGAGCTCTTCATAGCGTTCTTCAAGCTTGGCGTGCAGTTTGAAAAGCAGCCTGGCCCGGTCCCTCAAAGCCACATCCTTCCAGCCGGTAAATGCTTTGGCAGCTGCTTGAACAGCAGCGTCGGCTTCTTCCGCGGTGGCTGCCGGAAACTCGGCAATCACCTCTCCCGTGGCCGGATTCGTCGTCGTCTGTATGTCGGTGGAGGCCGACTCGATCCACTGCCCGTCGATTAGGAACTTGAGTTTCCCGTAATGTTTTTTAACCTCTGATAGCACTTCCGGCATACTGTCCTCCCTTAAGTTTTATAATCAGATTGAATTTGAAGATGTAAATTTGAAGCAATTTTTGTCAAACGGTCGTTATCAGCTATCTCTAATATATTCAAATAAAAAAATAC
>DSCZ01000587.1 GCA_011048855.1 Desulfobacteraceae bacterium
ACCTGGCAGATTGGCAAACAGAAATGTGATGACGGTAATTCCCAGAAGACGTTTCATTTCTTATATCTTAAATTGTTATTTCATCTACCGAAGCTTTAGCGAAGGAGGACCATTAGCCAATAGCCAATAGCCATTAGCCAATAGCCAACTACCCGTAACTCTCCAGCAGTACCTCCAATATCTTTTTTCCCGCCTCCGACACCCGGGTTCCGGGACCGAAAATGGCGACCACACCTTCATGATATAAATAGTCATAATCCTGTGCCGGGATCACCCCGCCGACGATGACCATAATGTCTTCGCGTCCAAGCTTTTTAAGTTCCCGGATAACTTGCGGAACCAGGGTTTTGTGTCCGCCTGCGAGCGAGGAGATGCCCAGCACATGCACATCATTTTCCACGGCCTGCCGGGCGGCTTCTGCCGGGGTCTGGAACAGCGGGCCGATATCTACATCAAATCCGATGTCGGCGTAGCCGGACGAAACCACTTTTGCACCGCGGTCGTGCCCATCCTGTCCCATCTTGGCAATCATGATCCTCGGCTGGCGGCCCTCATGCTCTGCGAACTGTGTGGCAAGGTTGCACGCTTCCCTAAAGTTTATATCCTGACCCGATTCGGAAGAATAAATACCCGAGATGGAACGGATCACGGCTTTATACCGTCCGGAGACTTTCTCAATGGCTCCGGAGATTTCCCCGAGTGTAGCCCTTTGTCTCGCGGCTTCAACAGAAAGCTCCAGCAGGTTGCCTTCGCCGGTCCCGGCACAAAGGGTAATAGCCCGGAGGGCCGTTTCCACATCACTGCCGTTTCTTTCAGCCTTAAGCTTCTTTAATCTTTCAATCTGGGTCAGCCTGACTTCTGCGTTGTCCACTTCGAGGATATCAATGGGATCCTCTTTATCAAGCCGGTACCTGTTTACCCCGACAATGATATCTTTTCCGCTGTCGATGCGTGCCTGCTTGCGTGCGGAAGCTTCTTCGATGCGCATCTTTGGAAGGCCGGTTTCGATCGCCCGGGTCATGCCGCCCAGTTCCTCGATTTCCCGGATATGCTCCCATGCTCTTCTTGCGATTTCATCCGTCAGGGATTCGACATAGTACGATCCTGCCCAGGGATCGACAGAGTGGCAAATTTCCGTCTCCTCCTGGAGGTAAAGTTGCGTGTTCCGGGCAATCCGGGCCGAGAAATCGGTAGGGAGGGCAATGGCCTCATCCAGTGCATTGGTGTGAAGCGATTGGGTATGTCCCAGGGCAGCGGCCATCGCTTCAATACAGGTACGGGAAACGTTGTTGAAGGGATCCTGCTCGGTAAGGCTCCAGCCCGACGTCTGGGAGTGGGTACGAAGTGCCATGGATTTCGGATTTTTCGGATTGAACTGTTTCACGATTTTCGCCCAGAGCATCCGTGCGGCACGCATTTTTGCAATCTCCATGAAATGGTTCATCCCGATGGCCCAGAAAAACGAAACCCTGGGAGCAAACGCATCGATGTCGATGCCTGCATTCACGCCCGTACGAAGGTATTCCAGACCATCGGCAAGGGTATAGGCCAGTTCAATATCTGCCGTGGCACCGGCTTCCTGCATGTGGTATCCCGAAACACTGATGCTGTTGAACCGGGGCATGTTCTTCGACGTGTATCTGAAGATGTCGGCAATGATCCGCATCGACATGTCCGGGGGATAGATATAGGTGTTCCTGACCATGAACTCTTTCAGGATATCATTCTGAATGGTCCCGCTCAGCTCCTCCAGCTTCGATCCCTGTTCCAAACCGGCCACAATATAAAAAGCCATGATGGGAAGAACGGCCCCGTTCATGGTCATCGATACCGACATTTCATTAAGGGGAATTTCATCAAACAGGATCTTCATATCGAGGATGGAATCCACTGCCACACCGGCCTTTCCCACATCGCCGACCACCCGTTCGTGATCGGAGTCGTAACCGCGGTGTGTGGCCAGGTCGAAGGCGACCGACAATCCTTTCTGTCCGGCTGACAGGTTGCGGCGGTAGAATGCATTGGACTCCTCTGCGGTGGAGAACCCGGCATACTGCCTGATGGTCCATGGCCGTGTAACATACATCGTTGAATACGGACCGCGCAGAAAAGGCGGGATCCCGGCGGCGTAATCCAGGTGGGTGAGATGTTGAATATCTTCTTTACTGTAAATTGACTTGATGGAGATATGTTCCGGCGTTTCCCAGGGTTCCGGGTTCCGGGTTCCGGGTTCCGGATTTCTGACGAAGGAGGGACGAAGGGACTCTGTTTTGCTGAAATCGGGTTTCATATATGATAGCTTAACTTTCTTTTATCTTTTGCGATGAACAATTATTCTTTAACCGGTTTTTTTACAAAAGCATCCGGTTAAACTCCTGTAGGGTGTCCGGCAGGTTTGATTTAATATGGATGAAATGCCTGATACCGGCTTCTTTCAACTGGTCGATATGGTCTTTCGGATAACCTGCCACAACAATTTCCGCCTTGTTAGTGAAGGCTTTAAGAATTTCCGGTGCTATTAAGGGATATTGGTCATCAGAACTGCAGATAACCACAATATCGGGTGAAGCTTCCCCGGCCTTTGCTATGGCTTCCTCAAGACTTTCGGCGGCAGGGGGATTGATAATCTCATAGCCGGCGCAGGCAAAGAAGTTACCCGAGAACATGGCCCTGGCGGTCATCCATGCAGGGTTGCCAACTTTCAACATAAACACTTTCGGCCGTTTGCCGCTTTTCTCTGTTTCCAGCCTGAGCCTCTCAAAAGGTTCTGCCAGCCTGACCGGCTTAATGGCAAAGGTTTCCTCATGCTTCTTCTGAACGGAGTCCGAATCCGTTAAAAGCTGATCCAGGATCATCT
>DSCZ01000573.1 GCA_011048855.1 Desulfobacteraceae bacterium
GAGTTCATCCATGCCCAGGATTGCTATGATGTCCTGGAGATCTTTGTATTTCTGAAGAATTTGCTGAACCTGCCGGGCGACCTGGTAATGGCCGGCTCCAAGTACGTTGGGATCCAGGATACGGGATGTGGAATCCAGGGGGTCGACCGCCGGGTATATCCCGAGTTCGGCTATAGGCCGCGATAGAACAACCGTCCCGTCCAGGTGCGCGAAGGTGGTTGCAGGCGCCGGGTCGGTGAGGTCGTCTGCGGGAACATAAACGCACTGCACCGACGTTATGGATCCCTTCTTGGTGGACGTAATCCTTTCCTGCAGTTCACCAAGGTCGGTGCCCAGGGTGGGCTGGTAACCCACCGCAGAGGGAATACGACCGAGCAGGGCCGAAACCTCGGAGCCGGCCTGGGTAAAGCGGAATATGTTGTCGATAAACAAAAGAACGTCCTGGCCTTTCTCATCGCGGTAGTACTCCGCAGCGGTAAGGGCGGACAGGGCCACCCTCGCCCTGGCCCCAGGAGGCTCGGTCATCTGGCCGTAAATAAGCGCTGCACGCTCTAAAACTCCTGATTCCTTCATTTCCAGGTAAAGGTCGTTTCCTTCACGCGTGCGTTCGCCGACCCCGGCGAATACGCTTATTCCGCCGTGCTGCATCGCAATGTTGTGAATCATCTCCATCATGACCACGGTCTTGCCCACACCGGCGCCTCCGAACATGCCCATCTTACCCCCTCGCGGGAACGGTACGAGCAGATCGATGACCTTTACGCCGGTTTCAAGAACGTTCACGCTGGTGTCCTGATCCTGAAAATCCGGGGCATGACGATGGATCGGGTAATATTCCTCGCATTCGACAGGTCCGAGGCCATCCACAGGTTTTCCGACCACATTGAGCACCCTTCCCAGTGTCGGGTTCCCCACCGGCATCATGATCGGGCTGCCGGTGTTCTTGACCTTTCCGCCCCTGACAAGCCCATCGGTGACGTCCATCGCGATGCATCGCACGACATTGTCTCCAAGGTGCTGTGACACCTCCACCACGAGATTGTCCTCAGTCTCGTCTATCGCAGAATTCGTGATAAGCAGCGCAGTAAGAATCTCCGGGAGATCACCATCGGGAAACTCCACGTCGACGACCGGACCTATGACCTGCATTATTCTGCCTTCATTCATGGTAGAAAAAAGCCTCCTTAATAATAGAAAACCGTTTATGAGCCTCTCAGGGCTTCCGCGCCGCCGACGATATCCATCAATTCCGCGGTGATCGCCGCCTGGCGGGCCTTGTTAAAGGCCAGCGTAAGATTGTCGATAAGCTCCCCGCAGTTCCTGGAAGCATTATCCATCGCGGCCATCCGTGAGGCATGTTCGCTCGTTTCGTTTTGAAGAAATGCATTTATTATCTGAACATTTATATGCTTGGGCAGCAATTCCACCAGCAGTTCCTCGGGTCCGGGCTCAAATATATATTCGATTTCGTCCGTTCCGGACGGAGATTCGGCCGCCGGCGGCGGCTCGATGGGAATCAATTTGACCAGAGTCGGTTCCTGCCTGGACATGCTCACAAAACGGGTATACATGGCATAAACTTCATCCACGCGGCCGGAAACGAAGCGGTCTATAAACCCACCCGTCATACGGTTGACGAAAGAAACATCCACGGATCCATAAACGCCCACATGTGTGTCCGTCACTTCCACGTCCCGTTTTCTGAAATAGTCCCGACTTTTTTTACCGACAATCGTAAGGCTGCAATTCTTCCCCTCGCGCCGGCGTTCATTGATCCATTTCTCCGCCCTGTTTATCAAGTTGGTGTTGAAGCTCCCGCAAAGCCCCCGATCGGCGGTGAAATGAAGGAGCTCGACGTTGCGGACATCCTCCCTGGCCATCAGCAACGGGTGGATACCAGGCTCCATGTGGCCGGCCAGGTTTCCAAGCATCTCCGCAAACTTGACCGCATAGGGTGCAAAGCTTTCCGTTTTCCCTTGCACGTTCTTAAGCCTTGCGGCGGCGACCATGTTCATCGCCCTGGTAATCTGCTTCGTTTTTTTAACCGCGCCGATCTTGTGCTGGATGTCTTTCAATGTCGCCATCAGTCTTCTCTCCCCGCCCCCCGAATAAAACAGCGGTCCCTGAACCGGTGATCCCGGTTGTTATGCTCCAGGGACCTGGAACAATCCTTTGAACTCATCAAGAGCCTTCTCAAGCCCTTCCTCGGTTTCTTCGGTGATGTCGTTGTCTTCCTTTATCGCCTTTAATAAATGGGGATAGGAGCTTTCCAGAAACTCCAGCATCTGCTTCTCGTAGTCCGCCACGGCCGACTCCGGCCAATCGTCCAGGTATCCGTTTGCCCCGGCATAGAGAATCGCCACCTCTTTTTCAGCCGCCATAGGCTGATACTGGGGCTGTTTCAACAGCTCGACGAGCCGGCGCCCCCTGTTCAGCTGTTGCTGGGTCGCCTTGTCCAGATCGCTGCCGAACTGGGCAAACGCCTCCAGTTCTCTATACTGGGCCATATCCAGCCTGAGCGTGCCCGCCACTTTCTTCATGGCCTTGGTCTGCGCGGCACCTCCGACGCGGGAAACCGACAGGCCCACGTTGATCGCCGGTCGAACCCCGGAAAAGAAAAGTCCCGGCTCCAGGTAGACCTGACCGTCGGTGATCGATATCACGTTGGTGGGGATATAAGCCGATACGTCCCCTGCCTGGGTTTCGATTATCGGAAGCGCGGTGAGGGAACCCCCGCCCAGATCATCGTTCAGCTTGGCGGCCCGTTCGAGCAACCTGGAATGATTGTAGAAAATATCCCCGGGGAAGGCTTCCCGGCCCGGCGGCCTCCGGAGCAGGAGGGACACCTGACGATAA
>DSCZ01000307.1 GCA_011048855.1 Desulfobacteraceae bacterium
ATTGATTCGTCACAACACCCAGGATCACGGCCAGAAAAACCATGGCAGGCACCTGCCGCAGCGATTGCCTGAAAGCAGTTTCCTTCACGCTGCATCAACTCCCGAGCCAGCCCTTCACTTCTTCCTTTGAAGGAACCTTCCCCACGCATTTGACCTCACCATCGACAACCACGGCAGGGGTCATGAACACCCCGTAAGAACTGATCTTCCCGATGTCGGTCACTTTCTCGACCTTCGCGTCCGTTCCAGTCTCCGAAATCACTTCGTTAACGATTTTTTCAGTCATCTGACATTTGGGGCATCCCGGCCCCAGAACCTTGATTTCCATGTTTGTCTCCCCGAAAGAAAGCGTTTCCATAACCTGCGCCAACAGGTACAACATAAATATTCAGCAATATGATACCCTGAATATATCCCAAGAATGGGTCAATACAATGTTCATATGTATTTTTAGCAATATAGTAGTTTCAGGACCGGATGTCAATCCGGCATTTCTGGATAGGCACGAGCTAAACCAGCGTGTCAAGGAAAACTTTCGGAAAACCGGGATTGGCATCCACTTGATCTTTGCTCTTTGGTATTCTATTTTCGATTATTGTAATTGCAGAAGTGATCAATGATTGTTACCATTTTTTATTGCCAATATTTCTTGGCTGAAAAAAATGAGATTGATCCCCGCAGGCTTGAATTCGACCCTGCGGCTGCTCTGTGCATCACCTGTGCGAGGGCGGAAGAGTACTCATGATGTTGTGCCCGGTCTGTGAAAACGCATCTTGCAGGTTTTTCGTAAAGGCCGACGGTCGGGATTACTGGCGTTGCGGGGTGTGCCTTGCAACATTTGTCGACCCGGAACAGCTGCCGTCGGCGGATACCGAAATCGCCCGATACCTTCTTCATCAAAACGACCCTGAAGATGAGGGCTACAGAAGCTTTCTGAACCGGCTGGCCAAGCCCCTGCTCAGTCGTCTGCCGACCGCACAGCGGGGACTGGATTACGGTTGTGGACCGGGGCCTGCGCTGGCGGCGATGCTCAGGGAAGCGGGCCACTCGGTGGCCCTGTTTGACCCTTTTTTCGCAACGGATCGGGATGTCCTCTCACGTTCCTACGATTTTATCACCTGCACCGAGGTGGCAGAGCATTTCCACCGCCCGTCACACGAATTCAGGAAGCTCGATTCTCTGCTCAAGCCGGGCGGCTGGCTGGGGCTGATGACCGCTTTCCAGGCCGATGATGCGCGGTTTTTCCACTGGTATTACCGGCGGGATCCGACTCATGTGGTATTCTACCGGAAAGAAACCCTGCTGCATCTTGCCAGGTTTCACGGTTGGCGCTGCGAGTTTCCCGCACCCAATGTCGCGTTGATGAACAAGTAAAGGGTACATTCCCGCTCGGCAGTGTGGGAGTGTCGAAACGTAGTTTTGACGAATGCGGATTTCGCAAGCCGACGTGGCTTACACCGCCGCTCTGCGGCGTCACCGACACGCACCGTAGACGCCACCAACACCAACACTTACACCGGCCGTGCGGGCCAGGCCAAAATTTCATTTCGGCACTCCAGGGGCCGGTCACAGAAGAAAGCATCGAGGGAACAAGACACTGTTGTTGTAGTCGGCTGTGCCCACCCTACCTGGCTTGTTCAGTAATCTTGAATTGCGGCGGAGTTGTGACAGAAGCGGAACTTCCTGAATTCCCAGTTCGTAAACTCGTATTTGCCTGGCCAGAAACCCTTCGTCAATACAACCTGGAGCCTCACTGTCTCCCCCGCCGAAACTCTCACCGTGCTACGGTACCCATCATAGCCTTCCTTCAAAACCTCAACACGACGGCTACCGGCAACAACTTCAACACGACCCGTCGGCGTAACACCAACAGCAACACCATCCCCTCCTCATCATGCCGCTCTTTTGTGCAAAAACGGCAATACCTTCAGCCCCCTCTTTAACGCGGATCCGCCAGTCTTCCAATGAAAAGAATGCTCCCGGTGGAGTTTTTTCGGATAACGAACAAAAACGGATGATCCGCCCGGAACATCAGACTTTGCTGAAAAACACCTCGTGCCATGGTAACAGCCGTGGCGGCGGCCGCTTCCGTGCCCTCCTCGTTCACTTCGATAAATGCTTTGTGAAGAACCGAGCCGATAAAAAACGTCTTTGTTCCATCCATTCCCGAAAAATCCGCTTCCGGGCCGAAGGCCCTGCCCATGCCCTCTATTTTTTCGAGGGTTTTATTCAACGGTGCGAACCCCCTGCGTGTATTTACCTCATCGGATGAAAATCTAAGTGCTTCCGCCATTTCAGTTGCCGTATCCCCTCTCGCGCCGGCATAGGTCATCGCGAGCGCGGAGGAGATGCTGTAGGGAGAGAAGAACAGGTTTTCTTCCTTTCCCTTCAGTTTGGAGTAAAGATCGACGGCAAACGCCGTGTTTCCGCTCACCAGATATCTGAGGTCACCCTGGGCTTCTTCGGCCGCCGAGACGGATGCAATAAACAAAAGTGAAAGAAGCAGAGAGAACGCGTTCATCATTTTTCCGTTTTGCATATTCCTTCCTTTCTTTCTCCTGTAGGAGGGAGCTCCAGATCCCGATCACCGGGGCGAATGCCCCGTATACCCGTAGGAGGGAGTTGTACTCCCGATTTCCTTACCAGGGACGGTTCCGGCTCACCTTTCGGGTTCTCATCAGAGAGAATTCCTTTTACCTTGCCTGCAGATCTGGAACTCCGATATAAGGATCGTTCGAAGCATTTTGTTGGCGTTGTGTTTTCCGGGCGGTAGCCCGGCCGAGTTGAGCTATGATTTCGGGCAGTACTTGGCGTAGATGGAATCGCGGGTGATGTCGAGTTCTTTCTCGACGTCA
>DSCZ01000589.1 GCA_011048855.1 Desulfobacteraceae bacterium
AGTATTCTTCCGGCTGTAGTTCAATGATCCTCTGTACATGGTTTGTAAGTCGCCTCTTCCCGGGTGAAAAGATCAAGTTCTGATTGCGGAAGAAAGCACATTGAAAGCGGCTGCTGCATTTTTATCTTTCTTTTCTAAAACGGCAGGACACAATATAGGACAAAAACCGCAGGATAAAGTCAAATATTTTTAACGATTCTATCTCCAAATAACGCTATCATGCAGCGGCGCGCGCGTAAACACGTTAGCCGCTGCTGGAACCACGACGCGGTGGACCAAAACTCGCGCCGCCCGAAAGGCCGGCCTCGCAACGGCGCGATACGCTACCGCCTGTTTTCACCCCCCCCCTAAAAGAAGGGGGGAGGTGGCCGTCGTAACCCCCACCCGGGGATAGAAAAACAGCATTTTAAACAGGGTGCCATTTACCAGAAGATACCACACCGCCGGGAAAAATCTCCACCGTGAAGGTATACCTTGATAAAGCGGATGATGGATGACGGGTGACGGATATTCGGATGGCTCCATTAAGCCTTCATTTCTACCTCTTATGCAACACTTATGGCGCCCCATTGAGGATAATCCCGTGATTTAAAAAAAACGCGGTTTATTACCAAAATATTTAACGAACCGGCGCCCCCGTTCGCATTACATAATATAAGTTAATGATGGATGCATCTGGCTCACCGAGAGGGAGTTGCGATTGAAAACCGGTCGGTTTTTTCACTGGTTCACCACGAGGGTCCGGAAGGGAACGAAGGGATGATTGATGATGGATTATGGGTTGGCTCTCAGGCTGCTCCATCTCGAAGAGCTGCATTGGTGGCGCGAAGCAAGCTCTCACCATCCCCCGGCACTGCCGAACCCGGATGTTCCAATGGCATACCGCATTCGGTACATCCGGGTCCCGCGTATACAGGCGCACATCCTGTGTGCACCCGCGAAGCACAGAACGTCGGTCACGTCCAACCGAGTGTGTAAAAATGATGTAGCAAAAGCATCGCGAACCTGCCAGAGTTGTAATCGGTAAAGAACAACGAGGGGGGGATGCCGTTGATACCATGGTGCTGAACGACTTTCGTCTTGCACGCAACCGGGCGGGAGGGTTCCGGTCAGACGTGGCAGCACGCGGAAAGCGCCGTGCCGGCACGCTGGCCGCATTGGCGCTGGAGCTGTTCGTTCATGGGATGGGTGCCGGAGGAGTCAGGAGAGCCTTTGAAAAGATCGGGGTGAAGGTTTACGGGTTGTCCAAGAGCACGGTGAGCGAGAAACACTTCGATGAAGTGCTGCAAAACCTAATATCGCGGGGTTCGGACGTCGACAGGGGAACACTGGTAACCGCCGACGGCGCCGGGGGGCCGATCAACTCTATCGTGAGCCGTTTCGGCGAGAAGAAGCTCCGGCGATGTGTCGTACGCAGGACCCGGAACATTCTTGAAAAGTGTCCCGGGAACATGTACGATGAGCCGAAAGCGAAGGTCGCCAGGCTCTGGAACCGGCCGTCAAGGTTAACAGCAAATCACTACCTCGAGACGCTCGTCGCCGAGTAAGGAACCATCGTCCGGCGATCAATAGAATGTCTGCTTGAAGACAAATGGTATGGTGATAGGAGTCGTCAGGGAGCAGAACGAGCGCCGGTCCGGGCGCAGCCACTGGCGCAAACGTTAAACGGTTCTCTCTGGCGGGTGTACAGACTGGAATGGATGTGACCGATACCCTGCGATTACCGTTATTCTGCCATACAAGACCCAAAGGAGCGTGAAATATCCGTTGCCGGTTTCAGAGACAGGGTCGTGCATCATTCTCCGGTAAACATTCTGCAATCAATTAATGAAAAGCGGTTTATCGGTGATTCGTATGGCAATTGAAGCCAAAAATGATTTGACGCTGACAAAAGGAATGTGGCATACTTTTGTACAGGCCCGGCCTGTCGTTCAAAATGACGGATGAGGACAATCCATTCTGATTCCGTACTGATGCGCCGGGAATATACGACAATCCAATCTGGCATGCCACGCTGAGGTTCCCCATTTTCCAGGCCGGTTGCAGTCTATTACTCTTTCTCATGGCGATCCTTTGTCGTACACGGGCGCATGTGGCAATTGGTTTTTTTTTTATAAAGGTGTATCGTTTTAACGAATTACGATAGGGGCTTTTTCCGGGAAGACGGCGCTTTTTAGGAAGGCGAGATGTCTTTTTATGCCTTCAGAAATAGGCGTTATAGGAGAGCCTTCCTCGGTCAATTAAAACCACTTTGACCTTAAGCGGCGAGGGTAAAATCCGGAAACTCATTTGTTTCTCTCGTTTCACAATGCTTTCAGGTATTTAAGTATAATTAATATACTTCAAAAGGGGAATCGGCATGGACGATCGTATATGGTTCAAATCTTACGTAAAGGGTGTGCCCACCTCCATCGATTTCAAGGAATACACCACCCCGGAGTTTATGGAAATATCGGCGGAAAAATTCGGCGGGAGAATTGCGCTCAACTTTATGGGGAAGAAAATCTCCTACAGGGAGCTCGATCAGATGTGCAACCGCTTCGCCAATGCCCTGATCGATATGGGGGTCAAAAAGGGCGACAGGATCGCCCTGATGCTTCCGAACCTGCCCCAGATGGTGATCGGGTATTACGGGGCGTGGAGGGCCGGGGCTGTTCCGGTCCCGAACAACCCCCTGTACACCGACAGGGAGCTGGAATACCAGTTTAACGACTGCGGTGCGGAGTACCTTGTCACGCTGGACCTCCTCGCACCGCGGATGCTGGCCCTTTGGCCCAGGACCCCCATAAAAGCAATCATAAGCGCACATATAAACGACTATCTGCCCTTTCCGCTCAGGCAGATCTACCC
>DSCZ01000346.1 GCA_011048855.1 Desulfobacteraceae bacterium
GGCCGGCCTGGTCTACCGTTTTTCCAAAAACATTTATGCGGCGGGCGCTGGAGAAATTGTGGGCACAGGCCTGCTGGGGGCTCTTATAAGTGTCTGGATCGTGGGGCCGGTCTTTATGGGGAAGCAGATGGCCGCCGCGACGCTGGTGGTGGCCTTCAGCGTCAGCACGATCGGGGGCACGATCGTAGGCCTCGTGGCGCTGCGCATGCTGCAAAAAGCGAAAATCTGGCAGCCGTGATCCGTATTCAGAACCTGAAATATAATTATCCCTCCGGAGAAAAAGTTCTCGCCGGTATAGATCTTTCTGTTTCCAGCGGTGAGTATATGCTGGTTTGCGGAGCCAACGGCTCGGGTAAATCGACACTGGCCTATACATTCAATGGTTTAATTCCACATCATTTCGGTGGAACCCTGGAGGGTTCGGTTAATGTTTCGGGTCTTGATACGGCTTTTCATCCTCCCGCCGAATTGTTTTCACGTGCAGGCCTTGTCCTGCAGAACTCCGATGCCCAGCTGTTCAGTGCAACCGTGGAGGACGAGCTGGCTTTCGGGCTCGAAAGTCTGGGCATGGAGCCTGAAGAAATTTCGGCAAGGGTGCGCAAGGCGGCTGCGGAATTTGAAATTGAACATTTGCTTTCTTCAGCGCCCTCCAGGCTCTCGGGCGGAGAAAGGAAACTTGTTTCTATAGCTTCGGTGCTGGATGCGGATCCGCCGCTGGTGGTCCTGGACGAACCTTTCGCGAATCTGGATTGGATCGGTTCGGAGAATCTCCGGCGAATTCTTCGTCAGGTGCACCGGCTTGGGACGACTGTGGTCGTTGTCGAACATGTCCTCGAAGATTTTCCAGCGGAGGTGTCCCGTTGTGTTGTTGTTGACCAGGGGCGGATAATCGTCGATGGACCTCCGGAAGAAGTGAAGCCGATGCTGCGTGCGGCCCGGTTGATTCCCTGTTACCCCGAACCGCCTGCTCATGCCGCCGGTCCCCCGCTTCTGCGAGTGGAAAGCCTGAAGGCTGAAAAGGAAGGGCGCGTGATTTTGAGGGATGTGTCGTTTCGCATCGGGCAGGGTGAAAATGTGGCTCTGGTAGGCAGGAATGGATGTGGCAAAACAACGCTGGTGAAACATTTGAACGGGCTGCTGAAACCCTCGGCCGGGAAGGTAATCTACAGGGAGCATGATGTGCCCGGCCGGGGGCCTTCCCGGATGGCTTCCCTCGTGGGGATTTCTTTCCAGAACCCGAACGACCAGTTTTTCACCTCGAGTGTAGGGGAAGAATTGCTTGCCGGTCCACGGGCTGTCGGGGTACCACGAAGCGGCCGTTTCGAGGAAATGGTCGATCTTTTTCAGCTGAAAGATTTCTGGGATCGCTCACCCTACCGGTTGAGTGAAGGTGAAAAGAAACGAGTGGCGATATGTTCGATCCTGGCGATGGAACCGGAGATGCTTGTTCTGGATGAACCGACAGCCGGGCAGGATGGACGTTTCCGGGAATCGCTTGCGGTTTCTCTCAATCGTCTTGCTCAAACCGGTCTGACGACACTCGTGGTGACCCACGATCTGGAGTTTGCAAGCGCCGTGGCGTCCCGCTGGATACTGCTCGAAGATGGAGTGGTGGCCCTGGACGGCCCCGCCGCGGAAGTCCGAAGACGGATGAGGGCGTGCCGGGCCTATGAAGGGGGACAGGGCGGAGGCGGAGATGATCAGGCTTGATCCCCGCACCAGGCTTGCAATTGGAGCATCTGCAGTGGGCGCGGTGCTCGGTGCGGTTCACATGGCAAGTTTTCTGGCCGGGTGGATGCTTCTGCTTCTGTTTGCAACGGCCGGCGGGCAGCTGAGGAGTTTCGGTAAGTCCCTGCGAATGACTTTTCCGTTGGCGGCCTTCGTTTTCGTCGTCGGCCTGATTTTTTATGAGGCGGAGACTGCGTTGTTCCTCGCAGTGAGGCTGTTCGTGCTTTTCTCGGTTTCAGCGGCGGTTTTCGGACAAACAGACGCCGCGGTGATCGGTGATGCGCTCAGACTCCTGGGGTTTCCTTATGGGGTCGCTTTTATGGTTACGTCGGGTATGCGTTATGTTCCGCTCATCGGGCTCAAAGTCCAGCATATCATTGAAGCACAGAAGTCACGTGGAATCGACCTCGCTTTCAGACTGCGGAATATGAAAAACCTGGTCGCCCTGCTGATGCCGCTGTTGGTCCAGGCCTTTGTTCTGGCTGAAGACATGGCGGTTGCCATGGAATCCCGGGGCTTCGGCAGGAAACATCGAAGCTTCAGGAAGAGATACCGCTTCGGGTTGAAGGACTGGGGTGTAACCGTTGCATGCTTTGTGTCCGTGGCGGCTTTTCTTTGCTGGGAGAGGGGCTGGCTGTAATGACAGTTGCCCGCACGGCATATCGACCGTTTTGACCGGTCGACATGCCCGAGGTTTTGCCGTTTCAAAACAACCTCAACACATTATAGTTTTCCAGGCAGGGATACCAGTTCGTGCTCCAGTGTTTTCCAGAGCTCCGATACCGCCAGGGCCGCATCGCCGTCCGGGTCGTATTCCTGGATCGACAGGCCTTCGACCATTGCTTTGGTGAACGCGGAGTCGAAAGGGATTCTGCCCATCAATTTTGCGCCTTTTTCGGCTGAATAAGCTTCGATCATTTTGGTCTGGTCCAGGTTCAGGTCGAACTTGTTGACCGCGAGCCAGGCGGGGATCCCGAAAAATTCGCACAGCTCGACAACACGTTTCATGTCATGGATTCCGGACACCGTCGGCTCGGATACGATCAGAACGGCCGAAGCACCTCCCAGCGACGCAATCACCGGGCATCCCACCCCGGGAGGGCCGTCTGTCAGGATA
>DSCZ01000258.1 GCA_011048855.1 Desulfobacteraceae bacterium
CCACCATGGGGTCGTTCGAAGGAAATCCCCACATATCATGAACCAAACCGGTGACATTGTATCGATGCACTCCGCCGAAATCGCTCATCGGCAGTCTGCCGTCCTCTCTCGTCAAATAAGGATGGTAATCAGTTCCTTCCGGCACCGAGGTATGAAGTCTGCCCACCACTTCCAGATCTCCGGAACCGGGAATTTGAACCCTCTCCCTCATATGAGCCACGACTTCGTCGAGCAGCAGCACGACCGGCGTCCTGAAAATCTCGGCAAGGTTGAACGCCTGAACAGTCATTTCAACCACATCCTGCAGCGTCGATGCTGTAAGAGCTATAATCGCGTGCTCGCCGTGTGCACCCCATCTGGCCTGCATCACGTCCCCCTGAGCCACAGACGTCGGAAGCCCGGTGCTCGGCCCGCCCCGCTGAACGTTTACAACCACCGTGGGCACCTCCGCCATCACGGCGTAACCGAGTGCCTCCTGCATCAGGGAAAACCCGGGGCCGCTCGTCGCCGTCATCGCCTTGAGACCTGTGAGGGAAGCTCCTATAATTGCGCACATGCTCGAAAGTTCATCTTCCATCTGTATGAACTTGCCTCCCTGCATCGGGAGCCTGTCGCTCAGCAGTTCCGCAATTTCCGTCGAAGGAGTGATCGGATAGCCGGCATAGAATTCAAGCCCGGCGAACAGAGCCCCTTCGACTACAGCCTCATTACCCTGTACAAATGTCAAGCGTTCCGACACGGTCAACTCCTCTCGACCAGTTCAATGGCCAGATCAGGGCAGCGCAACTCACAGAGTCCGCAACGAATGCAATTCTCAGGTTCGGCCCATACAGCTTTTCCCTCTTCATCAAGCCGAAGAACATGCTTGGGGCAAAGCTCGACACAGATGCCGCAACCTTTACACCACTGCCTGTCGATCACGACATCGATCGATTCGGTTTCTTTCGCCCCCATAGACAATCTCTCCCCTTCTCACTCCTGGCTTTCTTTTTTTCGACCGGCGAAGTCCTCAAGAGCACTCTCACGTTCCTTGGTGGACACACAGGCCAGGCAGGCCTCGACCTCATAGTCCATCAAGGCCTCCAGGCTGACGCCGTCCCTGGCCATGTTGAGGCCCCTCTTGATCATCTTCAATGAAAAACTCGAATTGCCCGATATCTTATCAGCCATCTTACAGGCTTCATCCATCAGCATCTCGAGAGGTACGGCCTTGTTCACCAGCCCGATTCTTTCGGCCTCCCTGCCGTCTATGTACTCGGCCGTGAAAAGAAGCTCCCTTGCTTTGCCCGGGCCTATCAGTTCCTGTACAAGTCTCATTGCGCCGCCTGTAACCGACGAGGTAACCCTTGCTTCCGGGGAGCCGATCTTCGCTTCTTCGGCCGCAATCCGAATGTCACACGCCAGGGCAAGCTCGTAGCCCGAACCCAGCGCATACCCGTTGATCGCAGCGATAGTCGGTTTCTCGAACCGGATGATCTTGCGGCTGGTTTCCTGGAGCTCGTTCAAATAATCCCGGTAGTCTTCCAGGCTGCGTCCCTTCGAATCCTTCAAATCGGCACCCGTGGAGAAAGCCCTCCCCTCCCCGGTAATAATAACGGCCTTCACCGCCGGATCTTCTCCGGCGTCTCTCAGCGCAGCCTGGAAATCCAGCCACAACTGCTTGTTCATCGCGTTCAGCACCTGGGGCCGGTTCAGTTTAATGACCGCAGTCGCCTCTTTTTTCTGATAAATGACGCATTCGAATTCCATCGTACTGCTCCTTTTTCAAAGAGTGCCCAGCCGGCATTTCCGATCTGGAAACTTCGCTGTGTCCATCCGGCATTTCCGGATGGACACTACCTGAGCAAAATCCTGCTGTCAACAATCGAAGCACCCTTTTCGTGAACAAGGACGGGGTTGAGATCGATCTCCGAGATTTCGGGGTTGTCTATCGCAATCCGGCTGAGAGCGAGAAGGATGTCCTTCACCGCCTCCAGGTCTCTGGGTTTTCGTCCCCGAGCACCCGCCAGTAGCGGAAACCCTTTTATTTCCCGAATCATTTCATCTATATCCCGGGTGCCGAGCGGAGCCACCCGGAAGGAAACGTCTTTCAATATCTCCACGAATATCCCTCCCAGGCCGAACATTATCACCGGTCCGAACTGGGGGTCCCTGATCATCCCGGCTATGCACTCCTGCCCCTCCGCCGCCATAGGAGATACCAGGGCGCCCCGGACATGGCTGGCTTCACTGATTCGACAGGCATTTTCGATGATCACATCGAAGGCCGCAGCGGCATCACCGCCCGGGTTGACGTTCAATCTGATCCCGCCGGCATCGGATTTATGGATGATGTCGCTGCAGACTATTTTCAAGGCGGTGGGACAGCCGAATTCGACCGTCGCCTGGTAGGTTTCCTCGGCGGTTCGTGCAAGAACGGCAGCCGGAAGCTGCACACCATAGAGCGACAGCAGTTCCCTGGACTCGGTTTCAAGCAGGTTTTTTCTCTCCTCTTTTGTCACCGCTTCGAACAGTGCCGTCACTTCCGGCATCGGCCGGGGTTCCGGGGCCTGGACTTCTGAAGACACCGTTTTCCGGCGGTTCACTGCATAGGCTGCAAGCGCCCCGAGACATTCGGCCGCTCTTTCACTCGATTCCAGGACCGGTATACCGGCTTCTTTCAGTATATTGAGGGACGGTATGTCCTCTCGCGCGAAACTGGTATGAACGACGAGCGGCTTTTGAAACTCTTCAACAAACGAAACCAGTTCGCGGGAGGTGTTTTCCTCGAGGGCAGCGACATGGGAGGCTATGATGTCTTTGAAGCCTCCAAAAAAACCTGTCATATAAATAC
>DSCZ01000244.1 GCA_011048855.1 Desulfobacteraceae bacterium
GCCACGGCCATATTGAAATACTGTGCGGTGGCAACCGTCACCAGCAGCGGGAGATTGTGTGCCCTGGCGGAAGTGAGGCATATATTCACGTCTTTCCAGAGCTGGCCCATACCACCCGGGGAATTTTCATTGTTAAGCACTGCCTTGGAAAGCAGCCGAAAATAGTCGTTCCCGCCGATTCCACTGCCCACAACGTCGCAGACCAGCTTGGGATCCACCCCTGTCTTTTCGGCCAGAAGCATCAATTCAATAGTAGCGGCATGAATCGCCGTCACCAGAAGCTGATTGCAGTGTTTCACCGCCTGTCCCATTCCCGGAGTGTCTCCAACCAGGGTTATATTGCCTATGATTTCAAGCAGCGGCTTCACCTCTTCAAGCAGATCAGCCGGCGCCGCAACGATGAGGGTCAAAGTTCCCAGAGTGATTCGTGCAGGCCCACCGGTGAAGGGGCAATCCACCAGCTTCACCTTTTTTTCAGTGCATTTTTTGTTGACCCACTCAAGATTTTCCCTGTTGATCGTGCTCATGCAAATGACGGTGGACCCAGGCGCTGCACTTTCCAGGATTCCATTCGGACCGGCCACAACTTCCATGACCTGCTCATCATTCAATGCGATTACGATGATGGTTCCGGCCTTTTGTGCAACCCCGGAGGGGCTGCCCACGTGCTGACCGCCCAGGTTTTTGAATTCGGCTATCACTTCGGGCCGCCTTGCATAACCGTAAACCCGATAGCCGGCTTTGACAAAGTTTTCAGCCACGGGCAAGCCGCAGCGTCCCAAACCGATAACACCAATACTCTTTTCCATGAAAAATCTCCTCGTTTCAGGCTTTTGACAGGCTACGCAGCATGTTTGCCGCACGATGAGGACTAAAAACACCGCACATACAGGGCTTGAACAGCTCCTCGGCGCCTTCCTCCGGACTCATTGTCCCTTCCTTCACCTTCTCGACAATTCGTTCAATGAGCTTGACCGTTACCATTCCATGCCCGCACATGGTATTGAACTCTAAAATTTTATCGTCCGGCAGTTTGTCCGTGTTCCCCCAGCGTCCAAGTGACTGATTGATTGTATGAGGCTTTAAACCGACTTCCCGGCAGCATTTATTGACGTTGTCGAAAAGCCCGGAAACAACCACCGACAAGCCCAGTTCCGGGGATTTCAAGTCGCGGAGCATTTCAGTCAGGCTCGCCTCATCCTTGAAAGTTGCATGAATGACGGCTCGATCCTCAACATTCTCCAGAAGCTTGTCGACGCCACCCTGATGATACTGGTTTCCAAGGCGACAGTCTCCGATTCGGACACACCCATTTTTCAATGCAAGTTCAAAAAACCTCCGAAGCTTCGGAGCCGAGTTTTCATGATTGATGTCTTTCGACGGCATCATCAGCAATACGAAATCCTCCGATAAACTATCCTCGGAGCCTGTGCGATGAAGTGTATGTGTCATTTATTTCACCTCCTCAAACAAGGGCCTGCCAAGGCCCACATTGGTCTTTCCGTTTTTAGCTATCCATAGGCCAGACTCCTGAACATATCTGTCGGTCGGGACAGATCCGTCATCCGCTAATCGAGTGGCCAGATCCAGGCTGAAAACGCTGTCTATCCGGCCGGAAACCTCCCTCAGGGTTTCAAAAAGCTCGGGAAGCTTCTCCAGGGCAACCGAAAACTCTATAATGGCAGACAGCACCTTTTCGTTCAGCAGTTCATCTTTGAACTTGCCAGTACCGGTATCCGACATCATGCTGGTGGTGGGGTTTATTTTTTCAAAAACAACGCCCAATCTGGCCACAGCCATAGCAATCGTTTCAACATCCTTCAACCGTGTCCCGGTGGTGGGTCTGCCCACCTCTATACCTATACCGACCTCCCCCAGCTTGAAACGTCCCGTGACGTCGTTCGTCTTCATTTCTTCAGTACCACGACCTGAAATCTGAGACTCCTCGGCAACCGTCAAGACGTCGCTCATCAAGCTCCGAACCGTGCGGGGATAGGTTAAGGGCTGCTGGTAAATAGCATCCACAGGACATCCGGCGCATCGCAGGCAGTTAAAGCACTCCACACATTCGTCCAGATCAATTTCACAAACATCTTCCTTCAATTCTATGGCGCCAACAGGACAATATGCCACACATTGTTCGCATCCAATGCACAATTCTTGATCTATTAACATAATTTATCATTATCCTCCTTATCCTATCAATTAAACGATTTTATCACTCGGCCGGCTTGCACAACGGTACGCACACGCTGCACCGCCCGGATGTCTTCAACTGGATTTCCATCCACTGCTATAATGTCTGCCTGGTATCCGGAGGCGATTATGCCGATTTTATCAGCAAGACCGCATAATTCAGCAGCCCGGGAGGTAGCCGCCTTTAACGCCTCCAGAGGGGATGCTCCGAAGTCTGTTAGATACTGAAGCTCCTTTCCAAGTCCGCCATGCATTGCATCGGTTCCCGCTGCATATTTCACCCCGGCCTTCACCGCGGCCGTAAGCCGCAGCCTCACTTCTTCTCTCTGCTGTAAATGCCCGTCCACCAAGTTCGGAGGCAGTGTCCAGATGCGTTCATCGGTAAAAAAAATACTCGGCGTCATGACCAGCCAACGGCCTGATTGAAGAAGTAGCTCAATTTCCTCATCCGAGATAAAATAGCCATGTTCTATGACATCGATTCCAGTCTCTACCGCGGTCCGTAGTGCAGGACCTCCGATACAGTGGGTTGCCACAGGAACGCCTGCACGGTGAGCCTCATCCACAAGAACCTGAACCTCTTCCCTGGAATAAGACTGGGGCAGTCCCCTGGGAC
>DSCZ01000450.1 GCA_011048855.1 Desulfobacteraceae bacterium
CTGCGTCGATGGCTGAACATATCGAAATAATTGAGGAAAGTCAAGCAACAGGCTGTACTGTCACTGTATTAACAATGCAACAACTTCACGGATTCAGGTTAAACGTTTTAATCACGTTCAACTGTAAAACTTGCGGCAATTTTATCGAAAATGTCTAAAACAGAAGCATCATTGCTATAGGTGCAAATATGTTGATCATTTATCGTTATACATTTACCATCTTTTACTGTGAATTGAGGGGAATTGATGCGAATCCAATCATCTGAATCATCGCATTTGCCGATTCGTTGTATAGTCAGTCCATAATGCGTCTTGTATAAACCGTTATCAATGACTTCCCAGTCTTTTGGATATTCAAAGAAAAAATGATTTTCTTCATTCGTATACATGTTCCATTTTATAATATCAGCATTATCTTCTCCGAATTTAATGCATGAAGAACAGATGAAAGTTATTACCGCCAAAACAAATGCCGCGGAATATCTTATACAATATCGCATCGGATATACTGTCCTTCTTTCATTATAAAACGATAACTGTTTCAACTCTCTGGCTACGCAATGACACTGGCGTCATATTTTTTGACTTGTCACGTCCTCTTTATTGATCCTGACCGGCAGCCCAGAAAAGCCCGCGATGCGCCGAAATGGTCATGACCTGGCCTCTAATTGAGTGTTGAAAAAGTCCTTTGTCGGCAGTTCGTTCAAAAATCCCAAGTGCCAGGAGCGATCCGGCACCTACTTGTTGTATTAAAGGACCTGGGCAGTTCAGAAATATTGACTTCTCAAGGAGGTGTTGGTTGGCTCGGTCCGCCCCCGATCAAGAGATCAACCGCTGGATCACTCCGACCTAGAGCCCTTTGCCGGCCATATACGCCACCAGATCCCCGATGCGGCAGGAATAGCCCCACTCGTTATCGTACCAGGAATAGATCTTGGCCATGTTTTCGGACTGGACCGTGGTGAAATCCGCTTCCACAATGGATGAACGGGGGTCGCCGATGAAGTCCGAGGAAACCAACGGGGCTTCGGAATACCCCAGGATGCCCTGCAGGGATCCCTGGGCCGCGGCCTTGAGCACGGAACGCAGGTCCTCGGTGGTTGTTTTCCGGTCCAGCTCACATACGAAATCCACCAACGAGACCGTGGGCGTGGGCACGCGTACGGAGTAGCCGGAGAACTTGCCGGCCATTTCCGGGATAACCAGCGCCACGGCCTTGGCCGCACCCGTGGAGGTGGGAATCATGTTGCAGGCAGCGGCCCGGGCGCGCCGCAGATCCGAATGGGGCAGGTCGAGGATACGCTGATCATTGGTGTAGGCGTGAATGGTGGTCATGACGCCCTTTTTTATTCCAAAGGCCTCGTGCACAACCTTGACCACCGGAGCAAGACAGTTGGTGGTGCAGGAGGCGTTGGAAATGATGTGATGCTCCGCTGGATTGTACTGGGCTTCGTTGACGCCCATGACAATGGTGATGTCTTCGTCCTTGGCCGGGGCGGAGATGATCACCTTTTTGGCGCCGGCCTCGATGTGCATGGCGGCCTTGGCTTTGGTCCGAAAAATGCCCGTGCACTCGATGACCACGTCCACATCGCAGGTCCCCCAGGGAATCAGCCTGGGGTCGCGCTCGGCGAAATTGCGAACGACAAAATCCCGGCCCACGTGGATGGCATCCCCGCTGACGCTGATCGGCGCCTCGAACAGGCCGTAGCTGGTGTCGCGGGACAAGAGATGGGCGTTGGTATTGATGTCGAAAAGATCGTTCACCGCCACGACCTCAACGGCATCCCGATGGTATTTCCAAATTGCTTTCAGAACCTGCCGTCCGATGCGGCCAAAGCCGTTGATGCCGACTCGCACCTTGCTCATATTTATCCTCCGGATGCACGCTGGGTGCATTGATTGTTGAAGAGACGCCATGTGCGCCGAACACGTCAAAGGGCTGCGCACTCAGCATTATGTCCGGCTTTCTGCCTGCCTGGCGTATGTTGTCCGCAAAAACCCGTTAGTCTTCAAACACCTGATAGACGTATGCGTTGGCCAGTTCGCTGGTCCGCTTCAAGGCATGAAACATGCGGGCGTTTTCCAGGGCAATGCCGCACAAGTTGGCGATGCAGCCCAAAAAATCCAGCTCTTCTTCCGTAAAGCCGCGGGTTTCGCCCGCGTAAACACGCAACACGCCTATGATCTTGCCGCCCTGCGCGGTGAGCGGGACCACCACAAGCGAGACAATGCCCTCTTCGGAGGCCTGTTGCGGGTATTGAAACCGAGGGTCGGTGCGCACGTCCGCGAGATAGACCGGTTTCCCTTCCAGGGCTTCCTGATCCAGCTTGCTCTTGGCCACTTCCACCGGCCCTTTCTGAGCGTATCGTTCACTCAGGCCGTAGTAGGCGTCGGGCTTGAGCACGGTACCGGTGCGGTCCAGCAAGCGGATGAAGCATCCCTTGGCGTGCATGGCCTTGGTGACTTGTTCGACGATCTGCCCGAGCACTTCCTTGGGCTCCAGGGACGAGTTGACCACCCTGGCGATTGTATAAATGGTCTTGTACAATCTTTGCGATTCCATTCTTTCACCTGCCTTTTTGAAGTTGTCCCTTGGTATGCATAAGATCCGGACATGATTCCCTTACACTTTCCCCACCGAAGCAAAATAAATCACGAATTCATCATGGCCGTCCAGCCCGATCAACGCGTCCATGCCTTCCTGGTCGTAGGCCGCCACGGCACAAGTGCCCGCGCCCCGGCCGAAGGCACGATTCTGAAGGACGAAAAAGCACCCGTGGCTTTTCTCACGCCCTGGGTGGCCCAGAGC
>DSCZ01000224.1 GCA_011048855.1 Desulfobacteraceae bacterium
CATCAAAGGTCTCATCTGCGCCCAAGGACATCAGATCCCGGGACCTTCGGCCGATCAATTCTCCGACATCCCGTCCCATGCGCAGGGCCCAGCTACGGTTGATATCCAGGATGATCCTGTTGCGGTCCAGCAGCGCGGCCTTGTCGGAGGTGGCGTTCAGGAGCGCACGCGCCGTTTCTTCACTTTCGCGTAATGCTTCAATCGCGAGCTTTTCTTCGGTGATATCCACCAGGATGGCTTCCAGATAGCCTTTCTCCGGGTACAGGCGGCCCGTGTACCTCAGCCAAACCGGTGTACCGTCGCGCCGGGTCAACTGGGATTCCACATTTCGGATTTCACGGCGCTCGATGCTTGCGGCTATCATCGCCTCGAGCGCTCCCGGCTCGACAAAGTGTTCGGAAAGAAGATACTCCCTCATAAGTTCGAAACGGTCGTCATAGCCGAACATTTCGGCCACACGGTCGTTCGCCTCCAGAATACGGCCTTCCGGTATCGAGGTCCGAATAAATCCCACCTGGGCATGATTGAAAAATGTGCGGAAACGTCCTTCAACCTCATCCATATCATCACTCCCCGCTTTCCATAGGGTGCCTGCCGTCTGATTTGTGAATTCTTACGAATTTATCGACCTCGATTGTAGCAAAACCCGCATCCTAAGACCACCCGCTGGAAGAGATCGATTGAATTTAATGTGGCATACCTGTAATCGGTGATTATATTTATTGACGTTTTTTTTAGGCACCCGGACCGCAACTGCAGCCCCGGGGTTGAAGGCGCCGACAAAATTCTGGAACCTGTGGGTACACGTATGCAAGCTTACCATAAATCTTTATGGTCCTTTTTCAGTTCGATAAAATTGGCGGTTGTACTGCTTATCCTGATCGCCCTGACGTCAATAGCGGGCACACTGCTTCCACAGAACGAAGGAGCGGCGGAGTTCGTCAGCAGGTTGAACCCGGCGGCCGAAAATATATGGCGCATTATGGGTCTCGACAACATTTATCATTCATGGTGGTTTCGGCTGCTGCTTGCAGCCCTGGCGTTGAATCTGACTTTCTGCACCCTCGAACGACTACCCGGCGCCCTTAAGACCTATCGCTCGCCCCTCAAACCGGATCGACAAAAACCTTTCCAAGCTCTTCCGCCGGACCAGACGGTTTCCGTTGCGAGCCCCCCGGCCGAAGCTTCCAGGGCGATTTCCGGCATCCTGACCAGGCGCTATTCCCGTACTGAAAACTGTGAATCCGGAGGCAGCCTGTATTTTGCCGCCGAAAAGGGCCGGCTTTCCATTTTCGGGGTCCACATGGTCCACGCAAGTGTGCTTTTGATCCTGGCAGGAGCCTTGATCGGATCCTTCCTGGGTTTTCAGGCCTACGTCAACATCCCCGAAGGAGGAGCAACCGGCACCGTATACCTGAGGGCAACAAGAGAACCATTGAAACTGGGCTTTGTGGTTCAGTGCAACGCTTTCAACGTCGAATTCTACGAGACCGGCGCTCCGAAAGAATACCGGTCTGAACTCGTTTTTAAATCCGAAAACTCCGAGCCCCTGAAACAGATCGTCAAGGTAAATCACCCGGCGGTCTATAACGGGGTCAAATTCTACCAGTCCACTTACGGCACAATGCGCGGGGGGATCGTCCGGTTGAAGGCTGAAAAACTGGACGAACCCGGGGTCCAGTCGATGATCGAAGCGGTACCGGGCGGCGGGGCGCCACTGCCGGGGGGAAAGGGTATGGTCCGAATCGTTGACGTACGCGACCGGTTTATCGCCGGAGGAACGGCGGTGCTGTTATCCGTTGATACCCCCGATGAAAAGGACATAACCTTCTGGATTTTCGAAAACCCCGAAGCTGCAAGGTCCAGTCTCCCGGCGCCGATGGCCTTGTCCCGCAAATTTGATCCTTCGGCCGCCGAACCGTTTCATTTTCAATTCCTGGACATGGAACGGCGATATTACACCGGTTTGCAGGCGAATAAAGACCCCGGTGTGCCCCTGGTCTGGAGTGGATTCATACTGATAATCGTGGGCTTTCTTGTTGCATTTTTTCATCCTCATCGAAGGATACGCGCCAGGATTGTGCCGGCGGCAGGAGAAACGTCCATAAGCATTGCAGGGTGGTCCAAAAGAAACCCCATGGGCCTCGAACAGGAGATCCAGACGATACTCGCGGAAATCGTTCACCGGCTTTCACCCGGCGGAAGGACAGATACATGACGAACAACATCATTTTCAGCTATGTAACCTTTCTATATTTCGGTGCTTTCGTTCTTTACCTTCTGATGCTGCTGACCGGACGGCGGGCACCGGGCAAGCTTGCGACAATTATCCTCCTCGCCACACTGGCAGCGCATACAGGCGGCATCGCACTCAGATGGATTGAATCCTATAAAATGGGCTTCGGCCGCGCCCCATTATCCAATCTCTACGAATCCCTGGTGTTTTTTTCATGGACAGTCGCCCTGCTGTACCTGATTTTCGAACGGCGTACCAGGAACAAATCGCTGGGTGTATTCGCCGCATTGATATCCTTTCTCGCAATCGCCTATGCATCCTTTTCCCCCTCCATCAACGACAGGATCCAGCCGTTGATTCCGGCTCTCCAGAGCAACTGGCTCATCAGTCATGTGGTGACATGCTTCCTGGGCTATGCTGCATTTGCGCTCTCCTTCGGCCTGAGCATCATCTATCTGGTAAAGCAGGATAAATCCGATGATCATAATCCTGGAAACGGCCAGGCCTTCCGGTTTCCAAACCACGGTGTAATCGATGAGTTGAACCATCAGATGGTAGCTTTCGGC
>DSCZ01000104.1 GCA_011048855.1 Desulfobacteraceae bacterium
CAACTTTTTCTTTCCTGGTGTTGCTTTCTTCACTTACTCTATCGTCATTTCAACATGAGACCTTGAGCGTTTTCTTACTATTAAGATAAGTCAAAATAGGAAATTGTAAAGAGCCCCGGTTTCGATTTTTCAGCGGAATTCATGACAGGAAGAGAAGGGCGAAAACGGATTGTCGGAGGTTTGTGGACAAGGATGATCAAATTGCGGGGTTGCTTCTCATAAGTTCTTCAATTTGCGTGAGATACGGGATGCCCCTTCGCGCGCCCATTTTCATGCACTTGAGTGCGGATGCCGCAGATGCAAACCGCATGCAATCGGGCATATCCCATCCTTGGATCATGCCGTATATGTATGCGCCATGGTACACGTCTCCTGCTCCTGTCGTATCTACGGCCTTAATGGGATAGGACGCCTGTCGAATGACGTGACCGCCGTGAAGGCCGATGCTTCCTTTTGAACCGCGTGTGATCACGACATCGCCCGCGGTAAGGCGGGACAGGGCATCGAGATCATCTTCAGCACTCGATGAGACATCCATTAAGGGCTCGGCAAATCTTTCCGATGCAATCAGGACGTCTACCGCGGAAGCAAGTTCCAATGAGCCTTCTCGCATAGTCCCCGCATCCAATACCACCTTGAGGCCCCGCGCCCTGGCCTGACGGGCGGCCTCCAGTGAAGCCTCGATCATGAGTCCGTCCAGATGAAGGATAGCGGCACTCGAATAGGGACGCAGATCTATATCCATCGGAGTCAAGGGCGGCACTGTTCCTCTATGCCAGAGAACGGTTCTTTTACCCGAGTCCCCTGTCACCGCGATGAACGCGAACTGTGAAGTGTGGCCCGGGGTGATTTTGAGAAAGGTCGAATCAACGCCTTCAAGTAAGAGATCTTTCGCTATCTCCTTCCCAAAGGCATCATCAGATATGCTTCCCCAAAATGAGGTCTTGATGCCTAATCGGGACAGTGTAACCAGTGCGGTTGAAGCAGGCCCTCCGCATTGGATGTGCAGTGCATCCATTTCAGCCTTGCTGTCTTCCTCCGGAAACCCTGAGAGTCTCCCCAGATAGTCCACGCAGGCCTGCCCGATGCCGATTACCTGGACCTCTGCGAGGTCTTTTGAGATACCCATTCTCATCCTTTTCATCCTTCTGGTGTGAGGGGGTTACCCAGGATCGATGCCGAGCTTCATCAACTCCTTTTCGACTGTCTCAATATTGCTGATAACCTTTTGAGATAAAGGGGATAGAGGGTATTGTTCAATTAGTTTGGTCAGCAATTTATGGGAAGCGGCCAGGTATTCCTTCTTTTTTTCGACATCAGGGCTGTTTTTCGACATCAAAAAAAGCTTTGCGGCTTTCTCGCGTTCGCGGTGGATGAGACGCTCCGTTGCAAGGGCCTTTAAGTTCATCATGTGCCCGGGGATATTCTCTGTTTTTTCGATCGTCTTGATGTATTCAATGGCCTCCTCAAATTTTTCGTCCTCGACCAGCGTTCTTGCGACGGTCAAAGCACCCTGTTCAACAGGGGGCGCCGTATGCACCTGGCTCTGAAATTCCGCCTCGGCCTGTTCCACGCGTCGGAACGCCTTTTCCAAGAGGATGCTTTCGGATTCGTCCTGAACCCTTATTTTTTGTCTAATGATGAGGAGTTTTGCGCTCTGAAATTGATTGGTTCCAATCAGGGCCTCAACCTCTTCGATCAGATGCTCGATAACTCCAGGCTTTTCAACGCGGGGCATCGCACTGTCGCCTTCGATCTCCAGGGTCCTATCCTCGGCCGCTCTCTCTTCTCCTTTCCCCCTCAGGTTGTTCTGGACCCTTGCGAATACCGCTTTCCGTTCATCGAGACTGTCGAATAATTTATCATACGCCTGCAGGGCTTTTGACCTGTTTCCCAGAGCCAACTGCCAATCCACCACACTGGCACGGAGGTGGACCAGATCAGGCCTTACTTCGAGTTCACCGGATGTCTTTTCGGCCGCATTTAATGCATCCTCAAGCATGCCCTTCCTGGCAAGTGACAGGGCAAAAACGAGCCTGATTTCAGGACTCAGGCCATCACTCCCGAAGGCGGCCTCAAGTTCAACAGCATCGTCGATCACACCTTGATAGTCACCGTACAGATATTTGTCGAACATATCCTCTCTCATCTCAGCATACTGATGGATCACGTCTTTTTTCTGTAGGTCCTCACGGGCCCAGGTGTCCGTCAAAATCACATCCTGAAGTTCATCAAGGGCCTTGAAAAGAAGCGTTGCGGCATCAGAACACGCAAGATGTCCTTTATCATCGACCGCTCTTTGCTGCATTTCCAGATAAATGGATTTCAACGTGGAAGCCCACTTTGTTTGCCGCTCGTCCAGGACACCGGAACGCAACGTCCTATCCAGACGGGCCACCTTCATTTCAAGGTTCAGTGCGTGAGGAAGAGCGACTGTTCCGGGTTGCTGTTGTTGCGACGATAGGTTTTGATGGGTCTGCAGGGTGCAACCGCCAGAGACTGCAATGAGAGACAGGGCAGCGAGACCTGCCAGATTAATCTTGATACGTTGCATTATCGTACTCCACCGTCAGGGGTTCAAATAGCCTGTTGAAGGCCCCAAAAGTTCCCGTTTCAGTTTGAATATCAGCAAACACGGGTATCGCCGGTCCCTCGGAAGATTCTCGGCCGGGTTCGATGGGAAGGCCGGTCACGGGAGAAACGAAGACCTCGGAAAGACCTTTCAGGTCACCACTGTAAGGGGTCTTTTGGGTGCCAAAGGCGAGATCAGCAACCCGAAGTCCCGACTTATAGTCTGTAC
>DSCZ01000640.1 GCA_011048855.1 Desulfobacteraceae bacterium
TATTTATTGTATAAGGCATTTGTCATATTCACGATATATTCACATGATCGACCAGTATAAATGAGTTGACAGGGGAACCCGCATTAATCTATGGTAAATGAAACTTACCGTTAGCATGCAAAGGAGGGACCATGGACTTCAGTCTTTCGATGGAGCAGGACATCCTGCGAAAATCGGTGCGTGAATTCTCTGAGCGTGAAATCAAACCCGTGGCGGCGGATCTGGATGAACGGGGAGTTTTTTCCTATGACACCATGAAAAAAATGGCTGAACTCGGCCTTTTCGGAATGTTCGTCCCGGATCGATATCAAGGGCAGGGCATGGATTACCTGTCCTATATCATCGCCACCGAGGAACTGGCCCGGGTGGATGGGTCACATGCCGCAACCGTTGCCGCTGGAAACTCGCTTGGAATAGGCCCTCTCTATTATTTCGGAAACGAAGAACAGAAACAGAAACACCTCCCTTCATTGTGCAGGGGGGACGCTCTGTGGGGGTTCGGCCTCACGGAATCAAACGCCGGCTCCGATGCTTCCAACTCACGAACCACGGCTGTGATGGACGGTGACGAATGGGTGATCAACGGCAGTAAAATTTTCATAACGAATGCTTCAACAAAAATTACCAACGGCGTAACCGTGCTTTGCCGGACTGGCACCCGGACAGACGGTCGACCGGAGCTTTCATGCATCCTCGTGGAGGCCGGCAACCCGGGATTCGAGGCGAGGGAAATGCACGGCAAAATGATGTGGCGGGCTTCCAACACCAGCGAGCTTTATTTCGATGATTGCCGTGTGCCGCCTGAAAACCTGCTGGGACCGAGAGGGCAGGGCTTCCACCAGATGATGCAGACCCTGGATGGGGGGAGGCTGTCAATCGGAGCGATGGGCCTGGGGGGCGCCCAGGGTTGTTTTGACCTTGCACTGAAATACTCGCAGGAGAGAGTTCAGTTTGGACGACCGATCGGGCGGTTTCAAGTCAATGCGTTCCGGCTTTCGGACATGGCCATGGAAATAGAATGTGCAAGGCTGATTCTCTACAAAGCATGCTGGCTGCGCGATAATGACAGGCCGTTTTCCAAAGAGGCGGCGATGGCCAAGTTGTATTGTTCCGAGGTCATGCACCGTTGCGCGAATTACGCTGTGCAGCTACACGGGGGTTACGGCCTGATGAAGGAATACGCCGTGGAGCGTTTTTACCGCGATCAGAAACTGCTTGAAATCGGGGAAGGAACCAGCGAAGTACAACGTATAGTTATCGCGAGACTGATCGGTGCGCTGTGATTCTTGACGGCGGGAGTTTCGATGACGCTCAAAAAGTCGGATATCGTAGACAGAGTCAGGGATAATGTAAGGATTTACATGCGTAGCGAGTCCGGACAGAAATTTCTATTCCATGAAATGAAATACGAGCCGCTCGATCTCGACCGTGCGGCTCGTATCGTCGAATCTCTGTTAGAATTGATAAAAAGCGCTCTCGCTCGCGGGGAAGAAGTACGAATCACTGGCTTCGGCAAATTCTATGTCCGGTACAAATGGGCACGAAAAGGCAGAAACCCGGCGACCGGCGAAACGATGATGTTGAAGCCGCGGCGTGTCGTTCTTTTCAAGCCTTCCCCGAGATTGAAACAGCGAATCAACGCCTAAGCCTGACTATCCGTGGTTCTTCCCCACGGAAAAGCGCCTCGGCGCTCTCACGAAAACCGACTGCTCAGGCCTTTTCAATAACTATTTCCCCCTCACGCACCCCTACCTGAACACTGTCTCCTTCACCAATGGAACCATCGAGGATTTTCACCGCCAACGGGTCCTGGATCAGGTGCTGGATCGTCCGTTTAAGCGGGCGGGCCCCGTAATTGGGGTCGAAACCCACTTTTGCGAGCAGTTCCCCGGCTTCATCTGACAGCGACAAGTTGATTTTACTGGGTTCGAGCCTCCTTGCAAGGAGGTCCAGCTGTATTTTTACGATCTTTTTGATTTCTTCGGTCCCGAGGGATTTGAAAAGTACGATTTCATCGATTCTGTTCAAAAACTCCGGTTTGAAGGTTGCTCTCAACGCTTCGAGAACCCTGCACTCCATTTCCTTTTCATCGCGTCCGCTCAATTCCTGGATCCACTGGCTTCCAACGTTGGATGTCATGATCAGCACGGTGTTTTTGAAGTCAACCGTGCGGCCTTTACCGTCAGTCATCCGGCCGTCGTCCAGAATCTGAAGCAGGGCGTTGAAAACGTCCGGATGCGCTTTTTCTATTTCATCGAAGAGCACCACCGAGTAAGGGTGCCTCCTTACCGCTTCGGTTAGATAACCGCCTTCCTCGTAACCAACGTAGCCGGGGGGCGCTCCGATCAAGCGGGCGACGGAGTGTTTCTCCATGTATTCGCTCATGTCCACCCGGACGATATATTGTTCATCGTCGAATAAAAACTCGGCAAGCGCCCTTGCCAGCTCGGTTTTTCCGACGCCGGTGGGTCCCATGAAAATGAACGAGCCTATGGGCCTCTGGGGATCCTGAAGGCCGGAACGGGCCCGTCTCACCGCGTTTGCAACGGCGATGATTGCTTTCTCCTGGCCGACAACCCGCATGCCCAGCCGGTCTTCCATTTTCAGGAGCTTTGCACGTTCTCCCTCCATCATCCTGGATACCGGAATGCCGGTCCATTTGGCGACGACCTCGGCGATGTCCTCGCCGTCGACCTCTTCCTTGAGCATCCTGTTTTCCGCCTGTAGTTCGGAAAGCCTGGCATTATGAGTCTCCAATTCCTTTTCAAGCTGTATCAACGTACCGTATTTGA
>DSCZ01000537.1 GCA_011048855.1 Desulfobacteraceae bacterium
CGTCCTTATAGGCCTCAGGGATTTCTTCCTTTAAAGTTGTTTTGCCCCTGGATTGTACAAAGATGCCTTTGTCTTCCAGCTCCCGATTTATTGACCGTCCCTCGGCCGCCTTAATAGCTTTTGAACGGCTCAATACACGGCCTGCGCCGTGACAACAGGATCCAAAGCTTTTATCCATGGCCCCTTGGGACCCTGCAAGAACATAGGAATAGGTGCCCATATCACCAGGAATGAGAACAGGTTGTCCGGCGGTTCGATATATTGCCGGCACATGGGGGTGTCCGGGCGGTAAGGAACGGGTTGCACCTTTTCGGTGTACGCAAAGTCTTGTCTCCCCGCCTTGCACGCGATGTCGCTCCATCTTGGCGATGTTGTGGCAGACGTCATAGAGGAGTTTCATGTCAAGTTCCTTCGGCGCGAGAGCAAAAACGCTTTGGAAGGTCTCCCTGGTTAAATGCATGAGGATCTGTCGGTTGGCCCAGGCATAATTGGCGGCACAGGCCATAGCGGCCAAATATCGACGCCCGAGGTCCGAAGCAATAGGGGCACAGGCGAGCTGCCTATCGGGTAGCTCTGGAAGTTTGATGGAAACCTTGCTGCCCATTTCCCTGAGAAAATCGTCGCATATCTGATGCCCGAATCCTCGGGAGCCGGAGTGGAGAAAAACGCTGACCTGACCTTCAAATAAATGAAAGACCCGGGCCAATTCCTGGTCATAGACCTTTTCAACCACTTGAACTTCGAGGAAATGGTTGCCCGAACCCAGAGTCCCCAGCTGATCGAGCCCCCTTTTGATGGCCCTTTCGCTCAGGACGGAGGGATCCGCGCCCTGCATCGCGCCGTGATCCTCAGTCCTCTCGAGGTCTTCGCGGAGCCCTAATCCCCGTCTTACAGCCCAGGCAGCGCCCTCAACGGCCACTTTGGCCTCTTCTTTCGCCGAGAGATGGATGCCTCCGCGTGAACCCACGCCCGTTGGAATCGTGGTAAAAAGGGCGGAAACCAGTGTTTTGAGATAGGGCCGGATCTCGCTGGCCATGAGCTGGGTCGTCATGAGACGGCAACCGCAGTTGATGTCATAGCCGACACCTCCCGGGGAGATAATGCCTTCTTCCATATCGAAGGCTGCAACTCCCCCGATTGGAAAGCCATATCCCCAATGGATGTCAGGCATGGCAAGAGAGTACCGACGAATCCCAGGCAGGGTCGCGACGTTCACCACCTGCTGGAGGCTTTGATCTTGCTCGATGCTCTTCGTGAGATTTTCATTTGTAAAGACAAGACCTGGAACGCGCATGTTCCCGGTCCTGGGAATAAGCCAACGGTAGTCATCCAATTTTTGCAGTTTAATCGTCATTCTTTGTCCTTAAACATCCATGATGACCCTGGCTTCCCAATGATTGCCTTTTTCCGCCACTTCGATTTGATGGTAGGTAACGGCTTTTATCTCGGTGAGTCCTTCATGAATTTCCGGATCGAAAGGAACCGTATTGACCGTTGCTTCAATTTGACGGGGTGTGACAGAACGGACTTTTAGATCGGTCACAACAAGTCTTTCACCTTCAATCAGATAGAGTATTTCATTGAGCCAGCGGACCATGAGATCAGGCAAATCCTGAGCTGAGAGTGAGATTCGCAGGGGTGTGCCCGGGCCCGGGACTTTACCTGAAAGCATGAGATGCACCAGGGCGTTCCCTGCGTTTTCATAGAGGCCGACCAGATCCTTGCCGAAAATCCTGATAGCAAGATCTGCTGTGTGGTCAAGGAGCTTGTAGTATCTGGGGGTACGCATTATATCGCCTCTCAGATTTTCATTTTAGCCCCGCGCAGAGAGGTTGTCAAAAAAAGCATTAAACGCGTAGAGAACCGCAGTTTGGATTTGGAAGTGTAACGGCATTATTTTCTCCATACCAAGCCATACTAAGAAACGTTTTCCGATGAGGATAGGAATATGAATTGTGCATTTTGTCACGGCGTCTTGAAGATTGAAGGGAAAGTGGGCAGAAAAGATACGTGCCCACACTGCCATCGAGACCTACGATGCTGCAAACAATGCAGGTTCTATGATCAGAATGCCTACAACGAGTGCAGGGAGGTTTCCGCCGAGCGTATTGTTGAAAAGGAGAGAGCCAATTTTTGCGATTTCTTTCAGATAAGGGGCTCAAAGGGTGGTGGTAAGAGCGGTAGATTCAACAGAACCAGAGACGCAAAGGAGGCTCTGGAGGCGCTTTTCAGGAAGAAATCTTAGCCGGAGTGAAAAGGTTGCGCTCCAATGGGTTGCGATCCTGAAGCAAGACCTCGACTTATTCCCTCCCTCAAAAATGTGCAGTCTGATCCCCTTCACCTGACGGACGACGTGGCCCTCCTATAAGTTCATATCGAAGTTGGGTTCTCGGTGCAGATGCCGACGCTCAGTCCTTAAGGAGCGCGGCAACCCCTTTTATACAAGTCAGGAACGGTCCTTTTTTTTAAAAATATCGGTTGAATCTGAAATCAATCCCGTGCTTTTCGCAAGATGCAGGGCCATGATCCGGGAGGTCGGGGTCCGGAACCACCGGTCGAGCCCTTCCCTGAGATATGAAAAGGCTTGCTCCCGGTGCCGCCTCTTTAAAGTCGGATTGCTCTTACTGTTCATAGCGGAAAAACGCCTGAGACTCTCAGGACCGTAGCGATCAAGACGGTCTGCTTCAACGACGAGGGTCGTTGAAGGGTCATTCCTCGAAAAGGCCTTTTCAGCTTCGTCATGTGTGGCAATGATCGAAACAATTCGCTCAATCAATGGAATGTCGCAATC
>DSCZ01000267.1 GCA_011048855.1 Desulfobacteraceae bacterium
GGATTGATATTTCAACGGTCGGCAGTGGAAACATAGGCGCAACCAATGTAGCAAGGGAAATCGGCGTAAAATGGGGGGCGCTTACGTTGATTCTGGACTGCTTGAAGGGTTTGGCCCCAACAGCCGTTGCTGTCACTTCTTATAGTGGTCATTTTGAACCATCAACCATGGCCGCGCTAAGCGGGCTCGCAGCGCTTATTGGACATCAATTTTCTGTTTTTCTCAAGTTCAAAGGCGGTAAAGGTGTGGCGACTGCTCTAGGTGTTTTCATTGTTCTTTGCCCTGTGTGCGTCGCGAGCGCTCTGGTGGTTTTCGTTTTGCTTGTATACATACCGGGCTACATTTCACTGGCGTCTATGGGCGCCTCGGTTTGCATGCCGGTGTTCCTGATCTTTTCGGATGCTCCGGATATCAATACGGCGGCGGGATTCTTGATTGCAGGTTTAATCGTTCTTGCTCACCGGGATAATATCCTACGGTTGAAGCAGAAACAGGAGCCTAGATGGCGGAATCGTACCCTTAAGTAAGGATACCCAGCAGCCTGTCGAGTTCTTCTTCTGAATAAAAGTGAATTACTATTCGCCCGCCCTTTTTCTTTTTTGAAATTTCCACTTTTGTCCCCAGAGCCCGCTTGAGGTTCTCTGACAGAGAGTAATAATAGGCGTCAGCCTGCACTTTCGCCGCTTTCCCCGGTCCAGCAGCTGCCAGCCTTTTTGCTGCATTTTCTGCCTGGCGAACGGACATGCCGCGCCTGACAATCATATCCCTGAGTTCTTTTCTGGCCCGATCATCTTTTATTCCTGCAATGACCCTCGCGTGGCCCATGGTGAGTCGTCCTTCCATCACATCCTGCTGGATCGACCCCGGAAGAGTCAGCAACCTCAGCGAATTCGCTATGGTTGACCTGTCTCGCCCAAGGCGCTTTGCGATGTTCTCTTGAGTACTTCCCCCTTCATCAAGGAGCCGTCGGTAGGCCAGAGCCTCTTCAATCGGATTTAGATCCTTTCGATGCAGGTTTTCGATCAAAGCCAATTCGAGCATTTCCCTGCCGCTTGCCTCCCTGATTATCACAGGCACACGGTCCAGGCCCGCTTTTTGAGCAGCACGCCACCTACGCTCGCCCGCTATCAAACGATAGCCTGATTCATATCTGCTTACAAGCAACGGCGTTACTATACCGCTTTCCTTTACTGAATCGACGAGCCGGTCCAGCTCAGGACCTGAGAAATCCACCCTCGGCTGGTATGGGTTCGGTTCGATCAAGGCGACCGGGCACATGAAGAATCTCCGCTCAGACTCTTCAAACCCTTGTTCATCCGGTATTAGAGCGGACAGCCCCTTGCCGAGTGCCTTTCGCTTTTGCATCGCAGCTATTTCCTCCGTAGGATCTCTGTTGCAAGGCTGAGGTAGCTCTGGGCACCGGAAGAACGAATGTCGTAAAGAATCGCCGGCTTTCCGTGGCTGGGGGCCTCGCTCAGCCTAACATTCCTTGGTATCATCGTCTGGTATACGTAGCCCGGGAAATATGATCTCACCTCCTGTGCAACCTGCTCTGAAAGGTTGTTTCTTTTATCATACATCGTCAACAGAATTCCCTGGAGCCGCAGGGCCGGGTTCAAAGTCTTCCTAACAGCCTTCACGGTCTTAAGAAGCTGGGAAAGGCCTTCAAGGGCATAATATTCGCATTGCAGGGGGATCAGCACAGCGTCCGAAGCTGTCATTGCATTCAAAGTCAAATAACCCAATGACGGTGGGCAGTCGAGAAGAATATAAGGGTACGTGCCACGAAAGGTATCGAGTGATTTTTTGAGCCGGAACTCTCTGTCGGGCTGTTCCGCGATTTCAACTTCGGCGCCGATCAAGCGTTCGTCGGCAGGAATTATACCCAGGGTGGGCAAATCACATTTTACAACGGTAGAAATGGGATCAACACCCTGGAAAAGAAGATCGTAAGTTCCGGCTGAAAGCGCCGGCCTGTCAATGCCCAGCCCGGTGGTTGCATTACCCTGGGGATCACAATCCACAAGCAGACAGGGCTGCTCGGCGGCGGCAAGCGACGCTGCAAGGTTAACCGCAGTTGTCGTTTTACCTACTCCGCCTTTCTGGTTCGCTATCGATATTATCAGAGACATTTGATCCGGATGTTCAACTTTTCGATTATTTTGGATGCGGCACGCGCAACATATTCGCCTTGATAGCACAAGCTGCGGTCCTTGAAAAGAAAAATGAATGTTTCACGTGAAACATCGGTCGGCATCCCACTACCAACATCGGCTCAAACACTCGACAAAGACCATTTCATGGAAACCGCTTTAAAATGGTCATCAACATACATCTGACTATATTTTCTATATCCATTAAGAAGAATCCCGCTACTCAATGCCTTCGAATGTTCAGGATTCTTCGGGAAAAAGCGGGTCATTCGAGCAGGTGCCGGGGAAGCCAGGCATTTAGCCCAAAAAACGCAGCAAAGCTTGCTTTATCTTGGATAATGGGCTCCACATCCAGGAACTTGTCACAATAACTCAATCAGGAATAAAAATGGTAGTCAGTTATTACTTTGTTCCGTCTCTAATGCTTACCATCCATAAATACTCAACCATAAAAACAAATCAACAACTTATATGCTTACCATCGGACATTGCTTTTCTTTATTATATATCGCGTAATCTTATTAAACTTTGTCTTTCTAATCGTTTTTGGTTTCTATTGTTACTATAAAATACTTTTTTAGCTATTCGGAAACGGAATGAACTACGTGGAAAACAGACGATAACGACGCCGA
>DSCZ01000005.1 GCA_011048855.1 Desulfobacteraceae bacterium
AATTAAATTTATGCATAAAATAACCATGGAGGCAAGCCATGAGGACAACTCTCGATTTACCCGAGGAATTATTGGACGAGGCCATGAAGGTCACGCGCATAAATACAAAAACCAATGTCATTATCACAGCGTTGGAAGACTTGATAAGGAAGACGAAGATTTCCGGTTTGAAGGAATTCAAGGGAAAAATCGATTTGAACATAGATCTAAATACGATCAGAGGACGCCAATGTCGGTATTAGTTGATACATCAATTTGGATTGAATATTTCAGAAGTGGCAACAATTCAGAAGAACTTGATTTTTTAATTGATGAAAACCTCATTGTAACAAATGATCTGATTTTAGCGGAACTCGTTCCTTTTTTAAAAATACGAAAACAACGAAAAATAATCGAATTATTACGATTAATTAAGTAATTAGCTTTATATATCAATTGGGAGCAAATCATCGAATACCAATACAAGTGTTTGAAAAATGGTTTGAACGGCATCGGGATACCGGACTTAATAATCGCCCAAAACGCCAATCAAAACAACAGTAGGATTTACTCTTTAGACAAACATTTTACTATGATGAAAAATATTTTAAATATTCAAATTTAATCAATTCACTCCCCCACTGAAAATTTCCGCACGGCACTCCGGACCGCAGCGATGCATCAATTTTAATTCGACATCACGTGGTGACAGTACGCGCGGCGATACATCCGTTCTGCATTCAATATACATACTTGGCCCCATTCAGGAACCTCCGGGCGTGTGCTATGTTTTTCTTTGTGGACTCCGGATTTGCTTGCCGAGACAGACATGGAAGCCATGAAGAAAAAAATCGATCACCTGGATAGTAGCTGGCGCAAGCGTCTTTCTTTTTCCCATGGATTCGGGTCGGGATCGGGAGAACACCCTGGCCTTTCTCTGCAAAAATCGCCTTTCTCCTGTTTTTCCTTTCAGCCCTGCTCATCTTCCTTGTTTTCTGGTTCATCGCTTTTATCCTTACCTGCCAGATGGCAGGCCCTTTACCGCCAACTGGGAGGCGGCGGTCTGGTGGGGAACCTCATTCGGCAAATCCTGCAAACCATACTTCGGCTCGTGAGCCTGCTCCTTGCCCTGGAAATCCTCGATCTCACAACGCTCGTGGGAGCCCTGGTGGGGACAGCCGGGCTTTTCGGCCTGGCCGTGGGCTTTGCATTGCGGGACATTGTCGAAAATTATCTTGCCGGTGCTCTGCTCAGTATCAGAAGCCCGTTTCGGTTAAACGATTTCGTGAGCATTGCCGGGGAAGAAGGGGTTGTCATCCGCTTGAACGCCAGGGAAGTGATCTTGATGAGCCTGAGCGGAAATCATATTCGGATTCCTAACTCCTCGGTGTTCAAGAGCGTCATATTGAATTTCACCAGAAATCCCCTGCGAGGATTCGAATTCCCTGTCAGTGTGGGCATGGGCGAGGATCTTCTGAAAGTCCAGGAAGTGGGTCTGCGAACCTTAAAGGCCATGAAAGGAGTCATCGACGATCCGCTTCCTTCTATGCGGGTGGAAGAAATCGGGGACAACAGCATGTCGGTTTTATTCGCGGGCTGGGTGGACCAGCGGCAGGCTGATTATCTCAAGGTCAGGAGCGAATCTATCCGGCTTGTCAAGAAAAGTTTGGATCAGGCAGGGATTGAATTACCCGAGCCAAGCCAGACGATCCACATCTCAAGCGCGGAAGAAGCGAAGGTCAGGCCGGCCGAATCGGAAACAAGTGCCGAGGAAGATGCGAAAGAGGCGGATGTGGCCGTGCTCCATCAGCTTGACAAACAGATCGAAGAAGAATTCAGAAAAGAAGAAAACGAAAACCCATAGTGCTCTCAATGGCCACCCAAAGTCCCCCACCCTGGCCACCGGCTTCGAAGGAAAAGATTCCGAAGCCTGCATTTTTGGCCTGTGAGCCTCATCATGAGTGGATCGAAGAGCTATCCCCTCATCTGGAGACAGGAATTACCCATGATACGCCATGAATATCTACAAAGCCCTCAAGTAAGCGCTTTCATCAGTTGGCTGGCAGCCAGGCTCGATACTCCGGGATCCTTCATACACAGTTTTTATATGCGGAGGACAGGCGCTCGGTGGGAATGCGACTCTCTCTTTTCAGCGTTTCAGTCCTACGAATGGAAGTTCAGTGTAAAAGACCCAGTTTCCGGGAGACTTTTGTCAGGAAAAAACTTCTCGGAGACCGCTGAAGCGCTGACCTTGATAGGCAAACAAATCAGAGATGCGATTTCTCTCGGCGATCATGACGCGGCTCTCGCAGGGTGCCAGGCTGTCCTTAAATGGGGAGGCATCCACAAGGGAAAGTATCTTGAAAAATCGGGCGCCAAACTGATTTCTACTCTCGTAACCAGGACAGAACAGCTTTCTGACCCGGTTCTTGATCTGAGTCGTCTCCCGTCAATCGAGATGAACTCCGGCTGGTCCAAGATATATTCCTTGGAATACCCGCGATTCAGCACTCCCCTAAAGATACATAAGTCGATAAGCCCGCCTCGGATTGGATTTTGCCCTTGCTTCAGCGGGCTTTTAAGAATTAGAGTAAATGTTGACCAGAACAGACTTGTCGGGATACAACTGGAATCAATGCTTAGAATGCCGTGAACGTCAATAAATGGAATTAATTACTTCCTATATATTTTGTAGCCCTCACACGAATCGGTGGGTAAGTGGTGGTTCTGGGAGCTTTCCCATACCGTGCAAAAGAGCCAACGTAAATGTTTCTGCTGATCGATAACCGTATGCTCTGT
>DSCZ01000214.1 GCA_011048855.1 Desulfobacteraceae bacterium
ATTTTGGCCTGGCCCGCACGGCCGGTGTAAGTGTTGGTGTTGGTGTCGGCATCGGCGTCGGTATCGGCGTCGTCTGTCTTCCATGCAGTGCCCTCCGTTTCCGGCTGCGCCGGGGGACTTCGCTGCGGGAACTTCATATTTCGTAGCTCTCCACGAGAAAGACTCTCTATATCCTGTGGGAGCGGATTGTATCCGCGATCCTGCCGCCCGGCCCCGAAAGCCTTGACCAGGGAATTAAATCAGAATAGGCTTTAAATGGCTTTCATATCGATAAGCAGGTGGTTTATTTCCGAGCAGGATTTGGCGTCTTCCATGAGATAAAAATATCGTCGGCGTTTAAAAGGATCTGAGGTCGGTGTTGGGGCCGATATTGGAAGTTGACGCGCCGATCTTTTCGGCTCCGACCCCGACACCGATAAGGCAAAGAAAGGGGGATGAATGTGCAAGATAAGGGCCGTGGTATCGAGGAATTAATGCGGAATGCACTGGAACTGATCACCGGCATGGGGGATATCGCGCTTGAATATTACGGTAGGGGCCGCCCCGGGGTCAAGTTTGATGAATCGCTGGTGACTGAGGCCGAGCTTCGGCTCAAGGGAAAATTTGACGAAAAACTTGGTGAGATATATCCGGAGCACCGCCTTTTCGATGACGGGGCCTCACAGGATACCGAATACAGCCATGATGAGAAACGCTACGTTTGGATTTTCGATGCGCTTGACGGGGTGGCGAATTTTCAGGGGGGCATTCCCATCTGGGGGATGTCTCTGGCATTGCTTGAAAACAACTGGCCGGTGCTCGGAATTTTTCATATGCCGGCGACCGGGGATGTTTTTTGCGCGGCGGCAGGCGGAGCGGGTTTGTGGAACGGGCGCCGGGTTCCCGATTTAGAGCGTTCTTCCATCGACGATGAGAGCGTGCTTCTTATAAATTCAAGATTTCACAGGCGTTATCGCTCCAGTTTTCCGGGAAAGATCCTGAATCTGGGCTGCTCGGGCGCCCATATATGTTATGTCGCCACCGGCAGGGCCGAAGGATCCGTTATTTTCAATGAATCCTACCAGGGGTTGGCCGCGGCCTTCGTGATAGGGGAGGCCTGCGGGGTGGGTTTGTACAGGATGGATGGGCGAGGATTTTCATATAGTGAATATCCTGATGCCGCGCGCGTGGAGGAATCAATGCTGGTGGCCCCGAAAGAACTCGCAGGGGAGATCTGGAATTATTTAGAGCGGTTGCCTTAAGCTCTGCAAAAATTCTAAATCCGTGACTTCGTGTTCCTCGGTTTGGGGACGTTAAGCTTTAAGCTTTTAGCCATTAGCTGTTAGACAACTACGTGTTATTGAAGCTGATAAAGCACCAGCCTGGATTTTTAACCATGAATACAGTTTTTATCTCGCTTATCGTAATATCGTTTTTGACCGCTTCCTGGTTTCAGTTAACTTCCCCTCCGGGCGAATCTCCGATGGAGGCCGTCACCGCCGCGGTTATCGACTCGGCCGGGGCGTCCGTGGAGCTGGCGATCGGGCTTGTGGGCGTGATGACGCTTTTTCTCGGAGTCATGAAAGTGGCGGAAGCTGGTGGAATGCTGGGCATCATAGCTAAGCTGATACGCCCGGTGATGATCAGGCTGTTTCCGGATGTTCCCCAGGACCATCCGGCGATGGGTGCGATGATTTTAAACATTTCCGCCAATGCGCTGGGATTGGGAAATGCGGCCACCCCTTTCGGCGTAAAGGCCATGCAGGAACTTGACAGGCTGAATCCCACCCCCGGCACCGCTACAAATGCAATGGCTCTTTTTCTGGCCATAAACACATCGAGCGTGACTCTTCTCCCCACAGGCGTCATCGCACTGCGTGCTGCGGCGGGCTCGACAGACCCGGCCGGGATATTGCCTTCAACCCTTTTCGCGACGTTGTGCTCCACTGCTGCGGCGCTTGGGGCGTCGTTTCTCTACCGTCGTTTTTTCCCGGTCGAAAGGACCGTGATGGAAAGAAAAGAGCCGGAAGAAAATGCAGGGGACACCACCGGCGGGGCATCTGAAGCCTACCCTGAGTGGGTCTCCACATCCGCGCTTCTTGGCGCCGCCGCGTTGATTCCTTTGAGCATAGCCTACGGCCGGGCGATTTCGCCCTGGATCATTCCGGGGATCATCGTCGGGTTCCTGGCTTTCGGTTTTTTCAGGGGGGTGCGCGTCTATGAGGTGTTTGTCGAGGGAGCCAAGGAAGGTTTCCAGGTTGCCGTGCGGATTATCCCCTACCTGGTAGCCATCCTGGTGGCGGTGGGGATGTTCAGGGCGAGCCGCGCTCTCGAGATTCTGGTCGGATGGATCGGCCCTTTGACAGGTAAGGTCGGCATGCCTGCAGAAGCGCTGCCGATGGCTCTTCTGCGGCCCCTTTCCGGGTCGGGAGCCTACGGGGTGCTCGCATCCCTGATAAACGATCCTTCAATCGGACCTGACAGTTATACCGGTTATCTGGTAAGCTCCCTCCAGGGCTCCACGGAAACTACTTTCTATGTACTGGCGGTCTATTTCGGCGCCGTCCAGGTCAAAAGGATCCGGCACACGATGGCCGCGGCTCTTACCGCGGATTTTTTCGGAATTGCAGGGGCAGTTGCAGCCTGTCTTTTTCTGTTCGGCCGTTGATTTTACGAGGAACGGTTGTCGTAATCCATTACATAGGCGCCGGAGTATCCGGAGTGCCGAAAAGAAATTCTGGCCTGGCCCGCACGGCCGGTGTAAGTGTAAGTGTTGGTGTAAGTGTTGGTG
>DSCZ01000387.1 GCA_011048855.1 Desulfobacteraceae bacterium
TCCTGGAAATGTTCTTTTCGTCTATTCCGTGGCCGGTATCGGCTATTTCCACGAAAACCGTTCCGTCGCGTTCATAGGATCGGAAAGTGAGTTCCCCCCCGCCAGGCATCGCGTCTTTGGCATTGGAAATCATGTTCAGAAATACCTGGCGCATCTGATTTTTCGATGCCAGGATATCCGATATGTTTTCGTCCAGTTCGATGTTGATCCTGGTATTGTTTTCCTGTAACTGCTTTTCATGCAGCATCAAAAGCTCATCGATGATTACATTTATATCCACCGGGCCTCTTTTTTCCTGGTCCGGTTTTGAAAAGGAAAGCATTTTGGGCAGCATTTCAGCGAGGCGTGTGACTTCGGAAATGGACATCTCGAGCAGTCTCCGCCGTTTGCTTTCTGGCGGTATTTCGGTCTTGAACAGTTCAAGGGAATTCATTATCCCGTAAATAGGATTATTCAGCTCATGGGCGATCTGAGAAGTCAAACGCCCCATCGCGGCAAGCTTTTCGGACTGAAGCAGCTGCTCCTGGGTGCTGCGAAGCGCTCTTTCCATCTCGATGCGTTCGGTCATATCCACAAACGAACCAACGGTCGCCACTTCATTTCCGTCATCGTCATAAATCATGGCGGCGGAGAGCATTCCTTCGATGATTTCCCCGTCGCGGCGGACATACAACATCGGATGAGCGCGCAAAACCCCCGGGCCTCCGTGATCCGGGGCCCGGATCAACTTCATGATCTTCCGGGCCACGCCCTCCGGATAGATTCTTGCTATCTGCATTTTTCCCACAGTTTCAGATGCGGGATATCCAAGAGTCTCTTCGGCTGCACGGTTCCATATCATAATGTTACCTTGCATATCGGCCGCCATTATCGGGTTTGGAGAACTCTGGATGATTTTGTTCATGAAATCGTAGGCTTCACGGAGCTTTTTTTCCATCTGACAACGCTCCGTCTGATCGGCAGCGATCCCTTCGTAGCCAAGGACGTTCCCCTTGTGGTCGTAGCGCACGTGGCTCGTAAGCAGAACCGTTATCGGACTTCCATCCTTGCGTTTGAACTCCACTTCGTATTCGATGACTCTCCCGTCCCGTTCTATCATTTCCTGAAATTTGCGGCGGTCTGAAGGTCTTGCATACAAATCCAGGGCGATGTCGATTCCCAGCAGCTCTTCTTTGCTCCTGTACCCCATCATCCGAATAAAAACCCGGTTGGCGTCCAGAATCCTTCCTTCTTTACTGCTGATATAAACGCCGGCACCGACATGCTCAAAGAGATTGCGGTACTTTTCTTCGGATTCGGCCAGCCTGGCCTCCCTGTTTTTACGCTGTGTTATATCCTTCAATATGCACAGCTTGGAAACTGTACCGTCAGGATTTTTCAACGGCAATTCGGTAAGCATGAATGTCCTGTCCGTCTTGGGAATAAAAATCTCGCGATAAATCCGCCTGCCCTCAAACACTTCCGCTGCAAGGCACCACGGGCAAAGACCGGACCTGTCGTCGACAACCTGGTGGCATTTTTTCCCGGTGCCTTCCCCGAACATCTCGCTCATGCGGAGGTTCATGTACTCCAAGGTATAAGATTGATCGATCACATACATACCTTCTTCAATCGTTTCGAGGATAGCACTGAACATCTGTTTTTCCCTATCCACCGGAAGCCCCCGTAATCAAAATACCCGGCAGGGTTTCCACCCACGCCTGCTCATGACTGTTGGTGTCGGATGCTCAGATTTGGTGTCGGGAGAACAGTATCCGGTGCACGGCGAGATTCAGAGGTCGGAGAGTTTCACCGGGCGCAGCTTGAATTGGTTGTATTGAATGATGCGGTCGCGATAGAACCTGAGAGGTTAAAACTCTAAAGAGAATTTCCCAGCGTGTCAATAGGAAAAAAATTTACAGCCTATATTTTAATTTTATGCCAACATTCATGGAAGCGTAACGCAGTAGTTGGACTTTTCGCGGAATCTTCAGAATCCAGGGCTGAACATTCGGTTTGTTTTTGTGTTGGTTTCTTGGATTCCGTTCTTGATTTTGATAGTGTGGGGATTCGATGGAACTTGAAGCGAAAGGAGTCGATTTTTGAATATCAAAGCGATAACGGACACGCTGGTTCAAGAAGTCGGGAAACTCAGGTTTGCATCTCCCGTTGCACATGTTTACAATCCTCTCGAATATGCGCGTGACACTTGGGATTTATATGCCGCCCGGTACGGGCATGGGGAACGGGAAATCATCCTGCTCGGAATGAATCCCGGGCCCTGGGGGATGGTCCAGACAGGAGTTCCATTCGGCGATGTGACAATGGTCAGGGAATGGCTCGAAATCGAGGGGAAAATAGGCACCCCGGCTGAAACCCATCCAAAACGGCCGGTTTCCGGCTTTTCATGCCCGAGGAGAGAAGTCAGCGGCACGAGGCTGTGGGGATGGGCCAGGGAACGATTCAACACGCCGAAGAAATTCTTTTCCCGGTTTTTTGTTGCCAATTACTGCCCCCTGGCCTTTATGGAAACGAGCGGCCGCAACCGAACCCCCAACAATCTTCCGGCCCGAGAGAAAGAGCCTCTTTTCATGGCCTGTGACCAAGCGCTGAAAGAAACTGTGCGGATAATGAAGCCACAATGGGTGTTGGGGTTGGGCAAATTCGCCGCTGGGCGTGCCTCTGAGGCATTGAAGGGCACACCTGTCCGTATAGGGAGCTTAACTCATCCAAGCCCGGCTAACCCCCGGGCCAACCGCGGCTGGGCGACTGTCGTACAGCGGGAA
>DSCZ01000312.1 GCA_011048855.1 Desulfobacteraceae bacterium
GATTTTGCCCAAGATCAAGAAAAACAAGGGCTTGCGCGGAGACGTACTGGAGTACGTCGCACAAGAAAGCCCGCAGTTTGACGTAGAGATTGGGCAAAAGGACCATTTCCGGATGGAAACTAACTTGAATCCTCATTTCTTGATAAGAAGCTCCAGCCCATCGGAACATGCCCGGGAAACACCACGGTCAGACTTTTCTTGCCCCGGCATTTTATCCCAGCCGCCCTTTTCGATGAATTTAGGTTTATCCCAGTTGTTCACAGTCTCAAACTCTTTAAGTATCTCCTGATGGTTTGGTTCCTTCATGAACTGGGCAACGCAGATCGCCGCCTTGCTCGCCAGGACCGCTTCCCCGCTCATTGCGCTGGTTGTGCTTGCGGTTGTCCATCCGCCCCATGCAAAGCCGATGATCATTGCAATGACTGCGCCGCAAACCATGCCCCAAATGCCATACTTGACTTTCCCTCCAGTTTCCGGTTTCATCAATTTACCTCCTTGAGTTATGTTACGTTAAACTTGATGATACGATAAATTAATTTAACTGAATAAGTTATAGGTTTATTTGAATGTTGATCGTTTACGGGTTGTTTTGTTTCCGGTTTCGGAGCCCACCTGTCATTGATTGTAATCCGCAGGCCGGTTTCCATCGAGAGGCTGTGGGCGCCGCTCTTCGCCCGGAGTCGCCTGCTTTATGTATTGATAGAAGTCGCTGTCCGTGGTTAAAATCAGCACCGAATTCTTGTTTGCTTTCTCCTTGTAGCTTTCAAGGGTGCGCAGGAAGGCATAAAATTCAGGATTTCGATTGTAAGCCTTGCCGTAAATGCGCGTGGCCGTTGCGTCGGCTTCCCCCTGGACCTCCTGCACCCGGCGGTAGGCCGTGGAGCGGATCCGGCGCAGCTCTTTTTCCATCGTCCCGAGGATCTCCGCACTGCGTCCTTCCCCCTCCGACCTGAACTGTGCGGCGATGCGTTTGCGCTCAGAGATCATGCGCTCATACACCTTCTCGCGGACGCTTTTCACGTAATCGAGTCGCTTGATACGCAGATCAACCAGATCGATGCCGTACTGAGGGATAATCTTCCGTGCTTCAAGCAGTATCGTCCGGGTGATTTCCTCCCTCCCTCGCGCAATCTCCCGCTTAAGCTCCTCTTCCCGCTCCTTCGGCACCTCTTTCAGCACTTCGTCCTCGGGAACCTCCCAAGATGCACTGCGGACAAGCTCCACGAGTTCGCTGCTCGAAACCTGGTCGCGCACGACCGAATCGAGGATATCGTTCAAGCGGGACTGGGCGCCCTCTTCGCTTGCCACATTCTCGAGGAATTTTTTCGCATCCGAAATCCGCCACCTCGCCGTGGTGTCAACCCAGATGAACTCACGCCCTTTGGTGGGAACCTGGTTTGGATCCCCATCCCAGACGAGCAAGCGCTTTTCGAATCGCCGGACGTCCTGAATAAAGGGCAGCTTCATGTGCAACCCCGCCTCTGTTATTGTCTCTCCAACAGGCCGACCAAACTGTACGACGATCGCCTGCATGCCTTCTTCCAGAGTGTAGAGCCCGCTGTAGAGCACGATAAGGATAACCACCGATATGCCGATAATTACTCGTTTTAAAGTAAACTTCATTGCTGCCTCCCTTCCACAGATGGTTGCTCACCGGGTTCCAGCGGAAGCCATGGCACCATCGCCTTCTGGTCCCTGTCTACAATATAGAGTGCCTTCATATCGGCCAGGAGGCCGGTCATGGCTTCCAGATAAAGACGCCGACGCGTCACTTGCGGTGCCTGCTCGTACTCACCCAGAATAGCCTCAAAACGGGTCGCCTCTCCTTCGGCCCGGTTGACACGCTCAAGGGCGTAGCCCTCCGCCTCACTTATACTTTGCGAAGCCACCCCCCGGGCTCTCGGAATCTCCCGGTTGGCTTGTTCCTGGGCCTTATTGATCGTCCGCTCCTTGTCCTGGCGCGACTCGTTTACCTCATTGTAAGCCGGCTTTACGGCGTCCGGCGGGGTTACATCCTGAAGTTCCACGGTGACAAGGCGGACTCCGGCCTCATAGCTTGTAAGGACTTTCTGGATTTCTTCTTTTGCTTCACTTGCAACCGACACCCGGCCGGTTGTCAGCACATCGCTGCCCAGGCGGTTTCCCACCGCCCGGCGCATGATCGCTTCGGTGGTGTCGCGGATCGTTTTCGGTGTATCCCGAACCTGGAACAGGTATCGGATCGGGTCTTCAATGCGGTACTGGATGATCCACTGAACATCGATTACGTTTAAATCCCCGCTGAGCATCAGCGATTCGTCGTTATAGGCACCGCCCGGATCATACCGCGTTTTCTCGCCAGGCGCTGCTCGCAGTGTCCGGAATCCGAATTCCTCTTTGAGCACGCGGGCCGTGGGTAGCATTCGAACCTTTTCGACACCGAAAGGCAGTTTAAAATGCAGTCCGGGGCTTGCCGTACGTATGACTTTTCCAAAGCGCTGCACAATCCCCGTCTCTTCCGGTTGGACGGTGAACCAAGCTGTCCAGAAGACAATCACAACCAAAACGGCGACAATGATTGGAACCGGACCGCTTTTGAACGCTTTAAATCTCTCCTTGATTTTCCCCAGCACCTCTTCCAGATCCTGGGTTGATCCGGATGGTAATTGATTCCATTCAGCCATTATTTACCTCCCTTTGGGTGCTCACAATCCATCGTATTTATAAATTTGTAAGGGCTTCTCACATTAAAAAATAAAACGTACATTATTACGATTTATCGA
>DSCZ01000025.1 GCA_011048855.1 Desulfobacteraceae bacterium
GAGAGAAGAGTATGGCAAAAGGAATTTCATTGCGTCTGGAAGAAAGGTTCCAAGAACAGGTGGCATTATTTTATCCTGTGTTCAAACCAAAGAAGAGTTGGAAGCAATTCTGGAAAGAGATCCTTTCAAAATAGCGGGCATCGCAGATTACGAGATTACAGAGTTTTCGCCGACCATGACAGCGGACGGTTTTGAAATTTTAAAAGAAATTTAAAACCGCACAATTTTTTTAACAAGGAGATGAACTCCATGGAATCCCCCCAATTGCACATCATCGGTGTGCTGCATGGCGACATCAAAAGCCGGGCGGACGCCCCGAAAAACTATGATGAATCGGAACGCGTCGGTACCCTGGAGATCTTTCCCGAATATCTGGAGGGGCTGGAAGGGATTGCCGCCGGGCAGACCATCGTGGTGCTGTTCTGGCTGCACCAGTCGGGCCGGGATGTTTTAAAGGTGTATCCACGGGGAGATAAATCCAGGGGGCTTCGCGGGGTTTTTTCGACGCGCAGCCCGATGCGGCCCAACCCCATCGCCATTTCAGAACTGAAGGTGCTGGCAATCCAGGGCAATCTCATTGAGGTGTCGGGGCTGGACATTCTTGACGGCACGCCGATTATTGATATCAAGAAGCAGATCAGTGTTTGAACATACATGGGGGTCACGCATGGGGGTCACACGCATGCACATACATGGGGTAGAGTAGGAAGCTGATTTCCCGATCATCGGTCAGGACTTTTATTGACGCCTCGTCGCACGCGACTACTACGTGTCAACCAACCTCATCGTTTATCAGCCTCCCCTCATCAAACCGGACATGCAGTTTTCCCGCATCCGGCTTTCCGATGTTCTTCACACCAAGGCATGCGCTGTGCGCCAGCCCGCGGCTGTAGGAACTTTGTATAGCCCATATCGATCATAGAGATCACGACCTGGAAATCGACGAAAGCCGGTTCCCCTGTCCTTCACCTTGTGACGCTTCATCAGATGGGTGCGTAACCGTTCTTCCGTATAAGTCTTGACCTTGTTCATCACCCGGCTTGAGTTTCGATAGTGAAAGTAGTTTACCCAACCTCTCAGGCTGCGGTTCACGTTTTCCACAATCTCTTGCAAGGGAATGGGGGTCAAGTTCCGGCCTGTCAGTTCCTTCAATCTTGCCTTGATCTTCGCAAAAGATTTATCGGCAGGTTGGACACTTGCATACGGTTTTCCAGTCTTTACACCCTGACTCATTTGAATTGTAAAACCCAGGAAGTTGAAGCCCGCCTGGGTGGCATCCACGACATGGGTCTTGCTCTCATTGAGACGCAAATCCAGTCGTTCCAATACATCACGCACCACCTTCAGCGGTTCCTCTACGCCCTTTCGACACAAGACAACAAAGTCATCCGCATACCGCACCAAGTGGGCCTGCAGACGTTTTTTCAAGCGCCGGTTTTGCCATACCCGATCAAGAATATGCAGGTAGCAGTTGGCCAGCAATGGGGAAATCACCCCGCCCTGCGGTGTCCCCTTGCGATTGCCCTGGCCGCCACCAACAGTCTTCTTCACTCCGTTTTCATCCTCTCCAATCACCGGCGCTTTGAGCCATTGCTTGATGAGGTGCAATATTCCCCCATCAACAATGCGCTCGGCTACCACGATCATCAGCTTGGAATGCGGAATGCTGTCAAAATACTTCGACAGATCAGCGTCTATGACTTGGGTGTAGCCTGCCCATAGCGTGTTGGCAATGCCGTCCACAGCATCGTGGGCCGATCTCTTGGGCCGAAATCCGTATGAATGCGGAAAAAAATCGGTTTCAAAGATCGGTTCGATGATGAGCTTCACCGCCATCTGCGCTACCCGGTCACGAATTGTCGGGATTCCAAGCGGGCGTTGACTGCCATCCGCCTTGGGGATCATAACTCGCCGCACCGGTTGGGCTCGGTAGGTCTTGTCTTTCAAGCTACGGGCTAAGTCCCGCAGAAACGCATCTACCCCTTTTCCGTCCTCTATTGCCTGAAAGCTCCTCCCGTCTACGCCGGGACTCCCTCCATTGGCACGAACCAGACGCCAGGCATGACTGAGGATGTCTTCCTCAACGATCTTGTCGTAGAGTGCATAAAAGCGATAGGCCGGTTCTTGCTTGGCCTTGGCATACAGCTTCCTCTGTAGTGTCCTGATTCTGTCCGGGGTGGTTAGCGACATGGCAATCCCCTGATCCTCCGCTCTTTGGTTGCACGAACAAAGCAGGGTCCCTTCCCTCGTCCGGGGTTATGTTGTCCCACGAACTCAAACGGTACTATGAACCCCTCCGACTCCCGTCATGGCCCGTCGTGCTTTCGTTTCCTTATACACAACGGTTGATGGCCTCCCCACCACCACAACGGGTCTCCAGCACTGGGCAATAAATCTGCAAAAACATGCCGCCCCTGCTATCCCGAGAGAAAATGAATGCCACTTCCGTTATTTCAGTATCCACCCAACGGCCTTCCCCTTCTGACCACAGGGTCGGCTTCTCCAGTTCAATTTACGAGGCTACGAATAGGTTCACTTGCGTTACGGCCTGCTTTCTTGCTGTTTGGAAACTCACGACCCCGTGTTACCACAACGCCGCTTCCTCATACTACCAGGGCGTACGGACAACTCCCCGGACGGGACTTTAACCCGTTAGATTTACTGCGGTTACTGCGAACGGTCAGGTCTTGAAAAGTAAGTTTTATGTCGGATTCTGTTGCCAGCATACAACACCTCTCCTCTAAAAAAAAACTCAAACC
>DSCZ01000485.1 GCA_011048855.1 Desulfobacteraceae bacterium
CTCTAAGGTATAGTAGCCCTTTCCCTTGCTCTCTTCCTCTTGCTTCTTTTCCCCGCGAATGGTCATCCTCTCGTCAGATACGGAAATATCGATGTTGTCCCGTTCAACTCCCGGCAACTCCGCGGTTATTCTTATTTCATCATCGGTTTCATCCAGGTCTACACGAGGCCACGCCGTCCCGGGATAACCCGTTGTCAAACCCCACGGGCGTTCGCCCCTCGCCGGATGCCACCTGAGACTTCTAAAGAAGTCTTCAAAGAGGCGGTCCGTGGCCTTGCGTAGCTCCATGAAAGGCTGCTCCCAGATGTCGGCTTGATGTTCGAGAGACCTGTCAACATGCTCAGGCAACTGATCCTTTTTCCTTCCTTTAGGAATCAAGTCCTTCACTTTTTCGGACAGTGATTTTAACTCCTGAGTGAGATCTTCAGCAGACTCACGCACCTCTTCTCCCGCTCCCTTGAGCTTGTCTCTGACCTTATCGGTAAGTTCCGCCACTTCCTTTCTGAGATTTTCGATGGCCTCTTTGATCTCTTTGCTTGCTCCATCGAGCTTTCCCTTTGCTTTCTCAGATATGGTCATGATATCAACCTCCTCTGTCATGAGACGATTTCATTGCCTTTCTCAGGTTTTCTCCTTCCGGTTAAAAGGTCGCCGAAACGATTTCCCGTGAAAACCTTCGATAAAAGCCTCGTCACGATGAACTCTTAATCGGTATCTTACGAGGCGTTGCAGCCTCGATCTTGGGAAGCGTCAACCGCAGGACACCGTCCTTCAGTGCAGCATCGATTCTTGCCTGGTCAATGAGCTGTGACAGGGTAAACTGCCTGTAGTATTTGCCGGTTTGATATTCCCTGATCACATCCACCTCACCGGCCCCTTCAGGGGCGATGACATTGCCATCCAGGGTGAGCACGTTTTCACGGAGATCGATGTTCAGCTCTCCGGCCTTTACACCCGGCATATCGGCCAGCAGGGTAATCTCTTTGTCCGTTTCAAAGATGTCCACTGCAGGCGTAAAGACCCGCCCCGGCCTTGTTTGTTCGGCCGGTGTGGTCAATTCGGCTTTCTCTTTGACTTGAAGGGCTTTGCTTTCTGTATCCGCCATCTTTAATTCCTCCTTTCCTGTCCGTGTTATTCAGATGCCTTAACAGGAATCTGTTTGGGTTTTGCCGCTTCCGCCTTGGGTAGCGTAACCGTGAGCACACCGTCGATGCAGCGTGCCTCCACCTTGCCCGCATCTATCCGGGCAGGCAGGGTGAAGATCCGGCTGAATCTGCCGGCCTCCCTTTCCCTTCTATGATACTGGGCCTTCTCGTCTTCGGCTGGGAGCTTCCTCTCACCGGAAATGGAGAGGGTATCACCCGTAACGGACATGTCCAGTTCATCAGCCTTGATACCGGGCAGTTCAGCGCGAACGTAGTAGTTGTCCCGGTCCTCGGTGACATTCATCAGCGGAAACACGCCCGCTGCAGGCTGTCCGAAAAGGCCTCTTGAAAGGCCCCCGCTGAGCCGATCCATCTGTCTTCTCAAACGCTCCAGTTCTCCAAATGGACTCGTCCGGCCCCATGCGGGCCAACCGGTCGTTCCTCTCAGCAACATGATACATCCCTCCTTTCATTTTCGTTTGGTTTGAAATCAAAAAGCCCTAAGAACAGCATCCTAAAATCCGGAACCAGCGACTTTGATCAACCATTTTCAGAGCTTTTTTGTGGATCCACGGTTCAGTGGAGATTTTATAAAAATGATTAATCCGCATTTTGCGGCTGTCAAGGGGTCCAAGATATTTTTTTGACCGGAATCAGAGTCGTTTCACGAAGGAATTGCTGCGGAGGAACGGGCGTATCACTATAGTACATCCTCTTTGTTTGTACCGGATTATGAATTCCTCAGGGGCTCCCTGTCTTGTTTGAAAAAATGCAACGCCCGCACACCGGCAGGAATAGGATTATGCCCGATTACGGCCGTGAGAATACTTACATTGCGATGGCCTTTGATGATTTACATGATATACTGGAGTGGTTAAAAGCACACAACACGATAAAAGAGAGGTAGCCATGCGTATCGCCATGCTTTCACCCATAGCCTGGAGAACACCTCCCGGACACGATGGTCCCTGGGAGAACGTGGTCTCCCTTCTAACGGAAGGTCTGGTGGCCAAAGGAGTCGATGTCACACTTTTTGCCACCGGTGATTCAAGCACCTCAGGCAAACTTCATGCCGTTTGCGGTAAGGGGTATGAGGAGGATAAAGGCATGGACCCCAAGGTGTGGGAGTGCCTCCACATCTCTGAACTGTTTGAAAACGCAGAGCAGTTTGACCTGATTCATAACCACTTTGACTTTCTCCCCCTGACATACGCCGATCTTGTTGAGACTCCTGTGGTTGCCACCATACACGGTTTCTCATCTCCCAAGATATCGCCGGTATACCGGAAATACAATAGAAAGGTCTTTTATGTCTCCATAAGCGACGCGGATCGGTCACCCGAACTCGAGTACACCGCCACGATTCATCACGGGATCGATCTCAATCACTTCACATTTAATCCGGATTGCGGTGAAGATCTCCTTTTTTTCGGTGGAATCCATCACGATAAGGGCACATGGGAGGCCATAGATATCGCAAAAGAATGCGGCAGAAAACTGATCATCGCCGGGATCATCCAGGACAGAGATTATTTCAAACAGGTTGTGGAGCCGCATATCGATGACCGGAACGTGGTCTATGTGGGGAGCGTGGATCCTGTCAAACGCAA
>DSCZ01000388.1 GCA_011048855.1 Desulfobacteraceae bacterium
ATCCTTCCCTTGCTGAGACCAGCGTTTCATTGGTCCGTTTCCAGTTCAGCCACGTCCGCTTTCCTTTTTCACCCAGTACCAAGCGTTGATGCACCCGGCGATGACCCCGAGAGCGAGACCCATCAAAGTCCAGGAGTAACGGTCCTGTAGGATTTTGTCCAGCCAGACGCCGACGCCTATCCCGAGCAACGTGGGAACGACTACGGACCAGCCCACCAACCCGAACATCCCCAGGCCGAACCACAGGCCGCGGTCTTTTTCACGCCGCGCCTTGAGTTTACGTGCTTCTTTTGCACGGACTTCTTTTGAAATTTCCTTTTTTTCGTCGAAATTGTCATCCACGTTTCTGGACCTCCAGAAAACGTCTCACAAAGCCGGCCTCGATACGTGACATAGCGCTTCGGGCTGTTTGTTCCCTGTCATCCAGCACTCTGAATTTTTCTTCCACGATACGCCGCAGTTCACCGAGTTTCCCGCCTTTGACGGCTCTTCTGACTGAGACAAGAATATTTGCCCCCGATTTCACTAAAATACCCTCGGACACGGCCAGGAAATACTCCTTTTGTTCTGTTTCCGGTTCGTAGGAAAGCAGGCCGGGAACAAGAGCCGTAACGAAATCCACGTGCCGGGGCAAAAGGCAGAAGAATCCGTTCGGGGCCTCGGCGTTGATTTTTCCGACGGTTTCTTCGATCAATATCTCAGTTGGCAAAAGGACCTTGAGTTTCATTTTACGCCCCCTGCCTCCTTGATTCCTCCAATCATGTAAAGGGATTTTTCAGGCCGGTCGTAAAATTCATCGTTCAGGATGCGCTCGCATCCGTCAAGAGCATCCTCCAGGGATACCATTTTGCCTTCATTGCCCGTAAATTGCTTTGTGACGAAAAAGGGTTGGGTCAGGAACCTCTCCAACCTCCTGGCACGATTCACCGTGCGGCGGTCCGCCTGGGACAATTCTTCGATGCCGAGCATCGCGATGATGTCTTTCAATTCTTCATATTCGGCGAGGGTCTTCCTCATTTCCTGGCCGATGAGGTAATGCCTTTCGCCCGCAATATGGGGGACCAGCATTTTGGATCCCGACTGAAGCGGGTCGATGGCCGGGTAGAGTCCCTCACTCGCTTTTTTGCGGGACAGAACGATGGTTGATGACAGGTGTCCGAACGTATGCACCGCCGAGGGGTCCGTGAAATCATCGGCCGGAACGTACACCGCCTGAATCGATGTGATTGCGCCGCTTTCGGTGTTGCAAATTCTTTCTTCCAGTGCGGCGAGCTCCGTCCCCAGGGTCGGCTGGTAGCCGAGCCTGGAAGGGAGCAGGCCCAGGAGGCCGGAAACTTCCATCCCCGCCTGGATGAATCGAAAGATGTTGTCGATTAAAAGGAGCACGTCCTGTTTTTTTTCGTCTCTGAAATATTCAGCCATGGTCAGCGCGGCATGTCCCACGCGGAATCGCGACCCGGGAGGCTCGTTCATCTGGCCGAAAACCATGACGGTGTTTTTTAAAACCCCGGCTTCGTCCATTTCCCTGTATAGCTCTTCTCCCTCCCGAACCCTTTCCCCGATCCCGCAGAAAAGGCTTACGCCTTCATGTCCCGCTACCATGTTGTTGATCATTTCCATGATCAGGACCGTTTTCCCCACCCCTGCACCACCGAAAAGACCTCCTTTACCACCGAGCTCCAATGGGGAAAGAAGGTCTATGGCCTTGATGCCGGTGATGAAAATCTCTGATTTTGTGGACTGCCGCTCCAGCGGTACAGGTTCTTGATGAATGGAACGCCATGTGCCGCCGGTGATTTCTTCTTTTCTGTCGATGATTTCTCCGAAAACATTGAAAACTCTTCCGAGCAGCCTTTCTCCGACCGGGACCTTCAATGGGTTTCCCGTATCACGCAGTATGGAACCTTCGGCAAGCCCCTGGGTGGAGGTGAGTGCAATGCCTCGAACAGTTTGTTCATCAAGATGAATTAATGTTTCGATGACAATTTCATCCGATTCTCCACCACGCAGAACATTCAGAATTGGCGGCAGTTTTTGAGGAAAACGGGCGTCCACCACGCTGCTGCGAATTGAAATAACGGTGCCAAGGTTTTCTTGTTTCGTTTGATCATTCATAACTATTTTTTATCATTTTTTTTGTCTTCATGTAAAGTCTCATGCTTTTAAAGGCAAAAATCTCCGCTTTTCTTTGTGAAGATTTTTGGAAGGCAAGGCTATCTCCTTTGCTTATCGTGAGTTCAGGATTTTGAGATGTTGTATTCTCCTTCGGCCACTCCTTTTATTTCTTTAGATACAGGATTCAGACTGTTTTCCGCGCCGGAGCAGTCCACGTCGCCCACGACAGGTAAATGGTCCGATGCGCCCGCAGCGAGACGGGTCCCGTGGACCCGGACGTTTTTAAGCGCACTGCGTGGTTTGACCCATATTCTGTCCAGGGGAAGCAAGGGGCGCCACGAAGGAAAACTGCGGGTTACTGGGGATTTGCCGAGAATTCGGTGCAGTCGTCTAATACCCCGATGTGCAGGAAACCACTCGTTCGTATCTCCCAGCAAGATCAGCAGCCGGTTGGACTTCCGCCTGATAAAATCGACAAGCCGGGCCACCTGGTATCGCCGTTCGGCGAATGTGAGGCCCAGATGTGTCACGATGACCGTTATTGGTCTATCCTCTATCAAGAGCACCGCTTCGATCGCGCCACGCGGCTCCCGGCGCCTGAAACTGAGATCGATCTCCGATTTTTCCAGTAC
>DSCZ01000377.1 GCA_011048855.1 Desulfobacteraceae bacterium
CCTTAAAAGCATGAAAAGAACCGGATTTTTGATCAATGCATCCAGAGGAGGGCTTGTTTGTGAAAAAGACCTGGCCGAGGCGCTGAACACCGGCATCCTGGCAGGGGCGGCCCTCGACGTTGTTTCAGCCGAGCCAATCGACCCGGACAATCCACTCCTTTCGGCTAAAAACTGCCTGCTGACGCCCCATATGGCCTGGAGCACTCTCGAGGCCCGACGGCGCCTGATGCAAGGAACGGCGGAAAACATCCGCAGCTTTATCGCCGGGAGGCCGATCAACGTTATCAACCGTGCTTTCCTCGTTTGAGGCCAAGGCGCCTGAAAAAAGGTTCGACCATATCCTTCAAGGACACCAGCTCTTCGCACCGGAAAACCCTGGCCGCCACAATGAAAAGAACAAACCCGGCGGCAACAAGCAGCAAAAGACCGGCAGCCTTCTCTGCAAATGCCCCGCCTGCATTAAAAGGCAGGATCGTCGCCTGAAGAACTTTTAAACCGACCCACATCACCAGCGCAGAGGCCAGGCATCTGCATGCCGCCCCCGCGACACTTCCGAGCCGGAAATCACGGATTTTCCGCCTCAACATAACCACGAGCAAACAAAACTGCAGGGTCGAAGCCAAAGTGAGCGCAAGCGCAAGCCCCCCGTGACGCATCGGCCCCATCAGCAACAGGCTGAAAGCAGCATTGGCCGTCAGCGCCGCAACCGCAACCTGCACCGGCGTCCTGGTATCCTGGAGGGCGTAAAAAGCTGATACCATAACCCTGATGCCCGAAAAAGCCCACAACCCAAGCACATAGTAAAAAAGTGCCTTCGCGGTCATAGCGGTGGAGACCGAATCGAACGCGCCTCTTTCGAAGAGAACCATCACGATAGGTTCCCTTAGCACGATCAGCCCCGCCATGGAAGGAATCGTAACGAAAAAAACCATGCGGAGTGAATGGGACAGGGTTCGGGCGAAACCTGCCTCTTCTTTCTTAGCCGCCTGGGTCGAAAGGGATGGGAGAGCGACGGTGCTCATCGTGATCGCAAAAACCCCCAGAGGAAACTGAACGAGCCTGTCCGCATAATAGAGCCAGGATATGCTTCCTTCAGGAAGAAACGAAGCAAGCAGGGTCCCCACGAACTGATTGAATTGGTAGACGGCGGCGCCGAATATCGCCGGGAGCATCAACAGCCCGATGCGCCTGAGAGCCGGATGACCCGGGTCCCAGCGGGGGAATATTCGCAGGCCTTCCTTTATCAGCCACGGGATCTGAATCACCACCTGCAGAACCCCCCCGATCAGCACCCCTATTGCGAGGCCCATAACCGGCTCGGGGCAATGCGGAGAAATAAAATAAGCGGCGCCTATCATCCCGACATTGAGAAAAATCGGGGCGGCTGCAGGCGCAGCGAACCGGCGCAGCGAATTCAACACCCCCATAAAAAAAGCGACAATTGAAATAAAAAATATATATGGAAATGTTATCCGTGTAAGCAGGACCGTCAGTTCGTGCCTGGCACCGCCCGCCTCAAATCCAAACGCCTGTATCCTGACGATCCACGGCGCCCCCAGTACCCCAAGGAGGGTTACGACCACAAGAATCAGGGAGAGAACCGTTAAAACAGTTCGCGCAAGATCGAAGGCATCCTGTCTGCTGCGGGTGGCCAGATATTCACTGAAAACCGGAATAAAAGCAATGGTTAAAGACCCCTCCGCGAACAACCGGCGGAGCAGGTTGGGAATCCGAAACGCGACAAAAAATGCATCCGCCGCCATGCCCGAACCAAACAGGGTGGCCACCACGATATCCCTCACCAAACCCAGAACGCGGCTTAGCAGTGTGAACAGGCCCACCACCCCGGCCGCTTTCCAAATACTTTTCTCCTCAGAGCCCTTCACATTCTGCTCCTGTCGATAAAACTCTTGACAGATTGTACTTTGTTGAGATAGATATTCTATTTACAAATTTTTCAGGAGGTCTAAGCTTGGCAAATCATAAATCGGCCCTCAAAAGGGCCAGACAGAGCGAAGTCAGACGACTTAGAAACAAGGCGTATAAGACGAAGGTCAGGACCGCAGTGAAAGCGGTGAGGGGCGCTGCCCCGGAAAAGGCTGTCGAGCAGTTGCCGACTACCATATCCATAATCCAGAAAACCGCCTCACGGGGTGTGATCCATCCAAACCAGGCCGCCCGGAAAATCTCACGGCTCACCCGGCTTGTGAACCGTATGCAGGCTTCATAAAAACCTGCCGGTGCAAAGGGCGATCAAGACCCTTTCAAGCAAGATTTCGACCGGAGCTCCGGTTTTGATGCCGGCGTCGGCCCGGTGGAGCATTTCGATGCCTTTTTCAAGCTCCTCCGGCCGCCACAACCGGCAGCGAGGCAGAAGTTTTTGCGCGACAAATCTATGGATTCCAAGATTTTTGGTTATATCCTCCAAAGTCTGCCCCGCAGCGACGGCTGTTTTGCACTGCCATAACAGACCGATTTCCCTTGAAATCATACCAACCACCCGAAGCACCGCATCCCGGCCTTCCTCTTCCAGAAACCGCCGCAGCACTGGAAGCGCTCTATCGATCCGCCTTGAAGAAATCGAATCCGTCAATTCAAATATCGTATAACTCCGGCTGTTGACCGCGTTTTCCCTGACTTCCGAGATCCCGACACGTCCTCCCGGATACCTGAGAGCAAGCTTTTCCAGTTCCGGATACAGCTCCATGGGGTCGGCCCCCACTATCTCCCTGAGACACCCACACGC
>DSCZ01000303.1 GCA_011048855.1 Desulfobacteraceae bacterium
CCTATTTATGGGCAGGTCGATGAGCTCTTGTGTGCATAAATCTGTTTTACAACGTTGACTTCACCCACCCGGAACATCCTTCCCAACGGCTTTTACCCGGCCGGATAGAGCCTGTCCGGCCATTTGACAACCAAAAAACGCCCCCTGCCTCGGTCTGGCACGCGTCTTGATAGTTTTTCCTGGCGCGCGACCATCGCGCCGGTGCTCGTTTCGGGCATCGTGTCAGCGAACGACGGAAGGTATCTTTTATTTCACGAAAAAATGGAGGGTATAAATGAGGACGAAAAAATTGAAAAAATTTATGATCACTCTAACGGCGGCCTTCTTCCTTGTATGTTGCACAGGGGCTGCAGCATGGTCGCTTGAACAGGTGGATATCAACACCGCCACGTGCGAACAATTAACCCGACTGAAAGGTATAGGGCCGAAAACAGCCACAAAAATAATCGAATACCGGGAAACCAACGGCACGTTCGACTCTCCGGAAGAAATCACCAAAGTTCCAGGAATAGGACCGAAAGTGCTTGAAAACAATAAGGATCTGATCACAGTGACCCAATAGGTGCAGAACGTGCCCGCGAGACGAGCACGGGGGGGAGACCACAAAGGTCGCGCAAACGTGGTCGCCTGCCGTCCGCGGGCACCTGTTCAACTCCTCTGAAACTACACTTTTATCACCGAATTATCCTGTCCAATCCCGCCTCGCTCATAACCGTCAGCACCCCAGTCGTTTACCCACCTGTTTCCATCCAGCAGATACTTGAAATGGTAGGCCGCCCCGGTTTTTAACGACACTGTTGTGCTGAATCGACCGTCCTTCCGAAGCTTCATGGGATTGGCATCCGGATTCCAGCCGTTGAAATCCCCGCACACGCTCGCCCGCGATATCTCCGTGTCAGGAAGGATATCGAAGGTAACTCTGCAAATATTACCCTTTTTCGTATAATTTTTATGCAACAATGTTAAACCTCCAGGAAAAACGATGACATCTAAATCAAAGATAAAGATGAGGATGTCTGTTGTCAAACCTTATCGTTTTTTACAACATCGGACAACAAGTGAAATCGGTAACCCCTGGTTGATGGAAAAATTTTTGTATGCTAGATTCCATCCGGAAATGGTGCTTTTGCCCAATCCCTCGACTGAAGTCGGGACAAGTCCGCGTCAAACTGCCGGCTTTCTTGTGGCCTGCCTGTGCCGGCACGGCAGACAGGCGACTTACTCCAGTACGTCTCCGCGTAAGCGATCCGCGTCCGTGCGAGGAAAAATGGATAATCGAAATCTTTCCGTGCTGATGATCACTCCCGAAGCCGCTCCTTTTGCAAGGAGCGGCGGGCTGGGGGATGTGGCGGGCGCGTTGCCGGCGGCTCTTCAGTCCCTGGGGCTGCAAACATCTGTGATCCTGCCATATTATCGATGCATCCGCAAATCCGGTATCGAAGCCCCGGTGGTTGCCAGGGGTCTTTCCATACCCCTGGGCTCCGGCACTCTCGAGGCATTGGTCCGAAAAACCGTGACCCCGGATGGTGTGGAAGTCTATTTCCTGGAACGTGAGGACCTCTATGACCGCCCGAACCTTTACAACTCCGCGGCAGGAGACTATTACGACAACCTGGAGCGGTTCTGCTTTTTCTGTCACGGCGCCTTGAAGGCTGCAGTCGAACTGGACCTCCATCCTGACGTCATTCACTGTCATGACTGGCAGGCGTCGCCGGCCGCCCCGCTGCTGGCAGGTCCATATCGGAACAACCCGGGTCTGAACAAATCACGATGCGTCTTTACTATTCACAATATCGGATACCAGGGCACGTTTCCCGCGGACAGGTTTCCGGTCACCGGCCTCTCAAAAAAAACTTTTTTTCATATAGAAGGCCTGGAATACTGGGGCGGCGTCAACCTGATGAAAGGAGGCATCCTCTATTCCGACATCGTCACGACGGTAAGTCCCTCCTATGCCCTTGAGATTCAAACACCGCAGTTCGGCATGGGGCTGGAAGGTGTTCTGCAAAGGCGGTCGGACTCGTTGACTGGTATACTGAACGGCGTCGATTACCGGACATGGAACCCCGCCGTCGATCCATTGATTCCAGCAAATTATTCCGACTCCGACATTGATGGAAAAATCGAATGTAAACGCAGACTGATGGCTTCAATAGGACTCGAATCATCATTGAGTCGGCCGGTTATAGGTATCGTCAGCCGCCTGGACCGGCAGAAGGGACTGGATCTTGTCGCAGAAGCGGCCGGTTCGTTGATAAGGCTTGATACGGCCCTTGTGATATTGGGAACAGGGGACAGGGAGATTCAGCACCGCCTGGAACGCACCGCCGTCGAGCTTCCGGGACGGATGAGTTTTACCGTCGGGTTCGATGACGAACTGGCCCACCGCATCATTGCCGGTTCCGATATTTTACTTGTTCCCTCACTCTACGAACCCTGCGGCCTGACCCAGATATACGCGATGAAATATGGAACCGTACCCGTCGTACGCGCTGTAGGAGGGCTGGAAGACACCATTATGGATGTTGCAGACTTTCCGGGCCGCGGAAACGGTTTTAAATTCAAACAACACAATCCTCTTTCGCTGGTGAATGCTGTCAGGCGAGCCGTAGAAGTATTCGAGCAACCCGGAAAATGGCGCAAAATCGTCGCCGCAGGAATGGCTTTGGATTTTTCGTGGAATAAATCAGCGGAACAGTATCTTGCACTTTATCGTGAGATCACAG
>DSCZ01000333.1 GCA_011048855.1 Desulfobacteraceae bacterium
ACATGAATCACCTGACCGGTGATATAACCGGCCGCATCGGTGCTCAGCCAGTAAACCGCCTCCGCCACATCCTCCGGACGCCCTATACGACGCAGAGGTATCCGGGAAAGGAACTCCTCCTTGACTTTTTCCGGAAGACCTGAAGTCATTTCCGTGTCAATATACCCGGGCGCAACAGCGTTGACCGTAATGCCCCGCCCTGCCATTTCCTTCGCCACACTTTTGGAGAATCCCAGAATCCCGGACTTCGATGCCGAGTAATTCGCCTGGCCCGCATTGCCTATCTGGGCCACCACCGAAGAAATATTTACGATACGGCCACTTCGCTGTCTGGCCATCGTGCGGAGAACCGCATGGGTGCAGTTAAACACACTCTTCAAGTTGACCGCCAGAACCGCGTCCCAATCCTGCTCGTTCATACGCATCACGAGCGTGTCCCTGGTTATACCCGCATTGTTAACCAGAACGTCGATCCCACCGTGACTTTTCACTATACCGGAAAATGCTTCTTCGACGTCCTTAAACGAAGATACATCCAGGCGCAGGCTTTCCGCAGCGGCCCCCAGCGATTCTATCTCCCGGACGGTCCGTGCGGCGTCTTCTTCGTCGGGATCGTAATGAATCAAAACGATATGGGCTTCTTCCACGGCGAAGCGAAGGGCCACCGCCCTGCCTATACCCTTGGAGCCTCCGGTGACAACCACAATACGACTGCTGTCGGACACGCCGTACCTCCCTTTATCTCAATTCAACCTTTGGTATAAAAACGTCTGCATCTCTGCTCGTTTTCATTTGCGGAAAGATGCGACAGCCCCAGCGGTTTTCTCGGCAACACCACTGGCCGCATACCGTTCCGCCATTTTGACCGCATTTTCGATAGCCTTCGCCGAAGATCCTCCGTGGCAAACAATCGCTACGCCGTTTATCCCCAGCAAAGGCGCCCCACCGTAAGCCTGGTAGTCATATCTTTCGAAAAACCCGCTGAATGCGCGTCGTCCGAAGAGCATCGACAGTTTCCCCTGAAAGCTTCTCGACAGCTCGCCCTCAAGAAAACCGCCAATTGCCTCTGAAACCCCTTCGACCAGTTTGAGCGCCACGTTTCCCACAAAACCATCGCAAATGACTGCATCAACTTTGCTGTTGAAAATACCCCGGCCTTCAACATTTCCGAAAAAATTCAGTGCACAGTTCCGAAAAAGTTCCCCGGCGTGACGCACGGCTTCGTTGCCCTTGCCGTCTTCCTCACCTATGTTCAAAAGCCCTACCCTGGGAGAATCAATCCCCAGGCAGGCACGGCAAAACGCATCGGCCAAAACCCCGAACTGAAGCAGGTGGAACGGTCGGCAATCCACATTAGCGCCTACATCCATCATAACCACCGGTCCTTTTTGCCCGGGGAAAACACTCGCTATGCCCGGTCTTTCGACTCCTTCCACCCGGCCGAGAATGAGTATCCCCGCCGCGAGCATAGCACCTGAATTGCCGGCGCTTACGACTGCATCGGCTTTCCCCTGCTTGACCAGTTCAAAAGCCACCCGGATGGACGATTCCCGCTTCGTTCGTACGGCCTTTAATGGGGGCTCGTTCATTCCCACCACTTCGCTGCAGTGGTGAATTCCCACACCGGCAGGCATCTGACGACCGCCGAGTTCAAGGGCGACCGCACGCTCATCACCCACCAACACAGCCTCCACACCCGATTCGGACACGGCTTTTAGAACGCCCTGCACCACCACACGCGGAGAATTATCTCCACCCATGGCGTCCACGGCGACTTTCATATCAGCTCTCTTTTTCCTTTAAAATCGCCCTGCCCTTATATGTTCCGCATTCCGGACAGACATGATGGGGCAATACGGGTTCCTGGCACTGGGGACACTCGGTCACCTGCGGCATTCTCAAATGATCGTGGGAACGACGTTGGTCTCTCCGCGATTTGGATTTCTTTTTCTTCGGTACCGCCATTTTCTTCTCTCCCGGCACTCGACCGCAGCACGAAGCTCCACGGTTCCATCCTGTCCTTCATGCAGCCGGCGCCTTATTCAATCAGTTCTTTAAAATTCTCTCAAGCTGTGAAAACAACGCAGTTTTTTCTCTTTTGCAACGACACGACTCCCTGTTCAGGTTAACACCGCATCCGGGGCATATCCCTGCACAGTTTTGTCTGCACAGCACCTTCATCGGCATGGCCAGTTGAATCTGTTCACGAGCGATTTCGGCAAGATCCACCTCTTCGCCCGTGATAAAATCTACGCCCATGTCTTCTTCGTCGAGCTCCATTTCCTCCACGATTTGACCCTCCGGAGAAAACGCCAGGGACACCTCAAATCCGGTGGAAAAATCACTCTCAAAAACGTCAAGGCATCGGTCACACCGTACAAGCAGCTTTCCGGATATGTCTCCGTTTAATACAAACTTATCCCCGGCTCTAAAAATCGATATCGTGACTTCGATAGAGCCGGATGGGCCGAGGACCTGATCGAAATCACCCTCCGCGTTCCACCATTCCGGTTGCAATGTGAAATCAAAACGGCGGGTTGCGCTTGAAATCGTGTGTAAGTCGACGATCATCGATAAAAACCATTGACCAAACCCAACGGGGCAGGTCCTGAAATTCAAGTAAGAAGCGAGTATATTAAATCATCTTGCATTGTCAAGACAATTAATTTTCACTCCAAGCGTACATGAACAGCCCGGTGTGTCTG
>DSCZ01000101.1 GCA_011048855.1 Desulfobacteraceae bacterium
CTGCTTCCCACCCCGCACCCCCTGCAGCCTCGACTGCCAAAGCATCTCCACCCCGGCCTTGCCGATGGAATCCCCTGACCTGACATCCGGGAATTCACCGCTGCGAAGCTCCTCCCGATTTATTTCTCCAAGGTAGCCCAGGATATGGGAAGCAAAATCACCGTAAACGTATTCTCTCTGAGGACGAACACTTATCAATACGCCGGGCAAATTGAATCCATGAGTTTCTAAAACCGCGATATGATCCCTTGGCAAGTCACTCTGGAGACAGACCGCTTTGAAAGGATAGCTCCTGCGTCCTTCGTCCAGTATCCGCCTGGCCTCCGCCACATCAAGCGGGATCAAACCCGATAAACATTCGAGCAATTTTTCCGGATCGGACACTTCTTCGGGAATCACGTTAAGATCGAACGCAGGGCGGTTGTCAACAAGAACAGAGCCGTTTCGATCAAAAATCATACCCCGGAATGGGGGCAGGCTCTGAAGTCGGATGCGGTTTCCCTCGGACTTGCTTCGATACACAGGTCCTTGGAATATCTGCATAAACCACAACCTGAGCACCAATACGGCGAATACGAGTATCACCACTATGGATGCCCGAACAATCCGCCGGTTGAACAAGGCACCTGAAACATTATCGAATCTAGAGCTTCTCACTTTTTATCGAATCTTCCGGAGCCGAAACGTCGCCGGCATTTTTGACAGGTCGCCATAGCCCGGACAACACGCCCACCTCATTGAGTTCAGCTTCGAAACCATCCATACCCTCAGGGACATGGCGTCGCTTGATCACCTGTAGAACGAAAATAACGAGCGGGGAAATCATCCCGGTCAAAAGAGCCATTGAAGCCGCCTGGCAGGCCCATGACCAGTGGAAAACAGCATTCGGCGAAACGAAATTCACGGTGATGAAAAATAACAACTTCCCGAGTGCGACCGCCAGAGACGTTATAATGAACTGTCCCTTGGCATGATGAATATCGAAAAAGCTACGGGATAACACCGCAACACAAAAAACCACAAAATAAAAACCCGTGAACAATCCCCGGAGTCCTGCGGAGTGCAGATCCACCAGCAATCCCTGGGAAAACGCAAATACAGCAGCTGCCTTAGGCCCTGAACAGATAACCAGATACACGGTAAGAACAGCCGGTAACTCCGGAATGAAAGCATCCCCCGCGATGTCACCGACAAAATTTCCTCTCACCAGGCTGTAGACCACCCCCACAGTCCACAAGGCGACATAAAACAACGACTTTCCCGTTGCTACTCTTCTTTCGATATGTCTTCCCCCATAACAACAAGCACTTCTTCCAGCTTGGAAAAATCCACCAGAGGCCGTGCATCTATATCTTTGAAAAGACTCCCGGGGCTTTTCCTTACCGAAAGGATTTCCCCCAGGGGCAATCCTTTCGGGAACACGCCGCCAAGCCCGGAGGTGATGACTATGTCGCCGGGCTTGGCCTCGCTTGACTTCGTGACGTAATCCAGCCTGCAGAGTCCGGTGGAAAAGCCTTTAAACATACCTCTTTCCCGGGTAGCCTGGATCAGGCAATCCACAGAACTGTTCTGGTCAATTATGAGCAAAACCTTCGAATAATTAGGCGAAACGGCTACAACCCTCCCTACAACACCGAATGCGTGGGTTACCGGCATATTCACCTCGATACCGGATGATCGTCCTTTGTCTATAATAATCGATTTGAACCAACCTGTAGGATCTCTGCCTATAACCCTGCTGGCCACCACGAGACCCGGGAGTTTCCGCCGAAACTGAAGCAGGTGGGTCAAGCGCTCGTAGGCCCCAAGCATTTCTTTATACCTGTTGTTTACCTCCGAAAGTTCCTCAACCTGGGCCCTGAGCCTCTGGTTTTCCTCGCGCAACCCTACGAAAAAGAAATAACCCTCCCAGAGTCTCTTCACCGCGCGTGATGTTTCGGCCATAACCTTCTGCACCGGCCCCGTCACCTCGATGACGCCCTTTTCAAGATAGTTCCATCCTGAAGGCACATCAGCGCCCGAGGCAAAAAGCAAGATCGCGACCCCGGCAATAATCGCCCATAACCATATACTCTTTAAACCTTCCAGTACCTTCAACGTGAGTCTCATCTCAACGGCCCGGCTGGACCGCCGTGAATGAATTCTAAAATCTATTCATCAGATCAATACATGATACCGGCGGGGCTTCAGCCGGAGAAGTCAAAAAATCACTGGAGGACCCCGCTTTCAAATGCCGGCATGTCGATCATCTAATTGAAACTTCTCTCAATATAGCTATGTTGTCAAGTGCCCTGCCTGAACCCACCGCCACAGCTGAAAGAGGATCATCGGTGACCGTTACGGGCAGCCTGGTTTCTTCGCGCAGGAGTATGTCAAGATTCTTCAGCAATGCCCCTCCACCTGTCAATATGATTCCCCGATCCACGATATCAGCAGCCAGTTCCGGCGGCGTCTGCTCGAGTGCGATGCGAACGGTTTCAACTATAGCCTCTATCTGCTCTGAAATCGACTTTCGAACCTCCTCGGAGTCTATAACGAGAATCTTGGGGATCCCTGTAACCAAATCCCGCCCCTTGACTTCTATCGTTTCGACATTTTCCCCCGGGTACGCATTGCCTATAGTGGTTTTGATTATCTCTGCGGTTCTTATCCCAATGAGTAGATTATATTTCCTCTTTATGTACTGAAGAATCGATTCATCC
>DSCZ01000417.1 GCA_011048855.1 Desulfobacteraceae bacterium
CGTAAACCCTGTTCCACGGGGCTGGCCCTGAAAACAAAGAATCAGGGCGTGTCGTGGGATGTAATGGCTTTTATTATATATTTTTTATGAATAGAAACCTGTCTGAACCATGGTTGAAATTGCAGGAAAATACATTTTGCTTCTTTTCATTTTAAGTTATGCCTCCTGTGCCCGGTCCGAAGTCACACCATCTGTGACTGATCAAGACTGCCTGCGCATTCTCGATATTAATATCTGGTCGGGCCTGGATTATCAAGGGTATATTAAAATGGGTGAATATGAACCGGATTCTGTCAGGGAAAAGCGGTACAGGGCCCTGGTTACCCAGATCAGACAGTTGGATCCTGACATCATCGGGGTACACGAAGCCAACAAACTGCCCCGTTATGCAAAAAGGCTGGCGAAAGATATCGGATATGAAGCTTACTGGCATGTCGGGGTTGGGGGTGTCAGGCTGGGTCGCGTGGGATTGCCATGGAACCTGCGGGAAGGGGATGCGATCCTGGTAAAGCGCCACCTGGATCCCCAACTGGTGGGGCGTAAGCAGTTGTCGGGCGGATATGTAGGGAAATGGGCCACGTTTCACCTCTCGGATGCGACCCAGGTTATCGCTGTAAAAATTACCCTTCAGGGGAAGCCGGTTTACGTGTTTGCCACGCACTGGCATGCTTCCTGGTCCGATGCACCCTGCATGCTTGAGAAGGCCGAAGATCTGCGCAATGCCGGCGAGATCACAGAGGAGGAATATCAGAATATTCTGGAACAGATCAAAGAAGGTATTGACTGGCGGTTATCCGAGTCGGAGAAGACCATTGAATTCATCCGGGAAACAGCAAAGGATAACCTGTTCATTCTGATGGGAGATTTCAACAGTGAAGCAGGATCACGGGAAATCAGAAACCTCATTAACCACGGCATGGTAGATGTCTTTCAATATGCGAATCCCGGCATCCCCGGTTTCACCTGGGATCCGGCCACGAATTTAAACCAGCAGGAGCACTACATGAAAGAATCTTCCGCAGAAAAAGATATCAACGTCTACACGGTGTTTGAAAACTTTTCCAGGAACATTTCCAAAAGGATCGACTACATTTTCCTGGGCCCGGCATCCCTGCTGGCGGCTGAAAAGGTTGTCATCAAATCGAGCGAGGTGGTCATGAAAGACGTCATCGACGGGGTTCAGGCGAGTGATCATTACGGGATATTTGCAGAAATTGAACTGAAACGGGTTAAGGAGTGAAGCGGGCTCACCCGGCCCGGCCCACTTAAAACTCCGGCAATTTCCAGGGTCTGCGATATTCAGGGTAAATCAGGGCATTGGCTTCCCTGTTGCCGATGAATTTCTGACGGGCATCATCCCAGAACAGTTTATCCCCGGTGCGATAGGAGATATTTCCCAGGTGGGCGAACCGGGCGATGTGGGCTCCGGCCTCGATGTCGCAATTGGGTTTTTCCCGGGTCTTTACGCAATGGATGAAGTTGGCCACATGCTGATGCAGTCCGCCGGGTCCGCTTCTTTTGAATGAAAAGGGCTTCAGCCCCTCTTTCACCCCGAAGCCGCTGTCCTCGGGGAGTACCTCCCAGCCGTCCCTGTCCACCACGAGGGTTCCGTGTTCCCCGACAAAGGCAACGCCATGGCCCCTGCCATAGTTGGCACCGTAGATGCCGACCGTATGTTCCCACGATATGCCGAAATCCCCAAAATCGTAGATGGCGGACATGGTATCCGGTGTGACCATGGCATCGTCGGGGAAGGCATATTTTCCGCCGCTCGACATGACGGAATCCGGCACATAGCGGTTCATTCCATACAGCGCAAAATCCAGCAGGTGAACGCCCCAGTCCGTCATGAGCCCGCCGGCATATTCCCAGAACCAGCGGAAGGTAAAATGAAACCGGTTGTTATTGAAGGGTCTCTCAGGGGCGGGTCCGAGCCACATGTTGTAATCCACGCCCTCCGGTACGGGCGAATCGGGGACGACAGGTACCGAGCCTTTCCAGCCGACATTGGACCATACCTTCACGCTTCGGATACGTCCCAGGTGTCCGTTCTGCAGGTAATCCACCGCGTTCTGCCAGTGAGGGTCACTGCGCTGCCACTGTCCCACCTGGATGACCCGGTTGTATTTTCGCGCGGCATCGACCATGCGGTTACACTCCCCGATGGAATTCCCGAGTGGTTTTTCGCAATAGACCTCTTTGCCTGCCTGGCAGGCATGAATCAACTGGAGTGCATGCCAGTGATCGGGCGTCGCAATTATCACGGCGTCGATATCCTTCTGATCGAGCATTTTCCGGTAATCCTTAAACAGTGCGGGTCTTTTTCCCGTGATCGCTTCCGTTTCCCCGGCCCTTTTCTCAAGGACCCTGCTGTCCACATCACAGAGGGCCGCACATGCTGTCCCCGGAAATTCCAGGAATGTTTTCAGATTGCTGAAGCCCATTCCGTTTACTCCAATCACACCGATAACCAGTTTTTCACTTGCCGGCAGGGAAGAGCTTCTCAAAATTTCCGGAAAGGCGCCCATGCCTGCTGCTGCAATGGCAGACTTCTTAATAAAATCTCTTCTCGAGGTAGTCATTGTGGTTCATTTTAATCCTCCTTCGCGTTCGCTTCGGCGGACGAGAAGGACTTGGTTTAATTCCTCGGAGTTTACTCCGAAAGGTTGAGTCCAGAGTTTACTCTGGGGGTTAATAC
>DSCZ01000353.1 GCA_011048855.1 Desulfobacteraceae bacterium
AACCATGAAACGACAAGCATACGGCTTTCGAGATAAGGAATTTTTCAAACTCAAAATCATGGCTCTTCACCAGGCAAAGTACGCTTTAGTCGGATGAACCAGATTTTTTTGCCTGCCGGGCGGCGGCAGGCAAAAACCAATCAGCCTGCGGCGGCCTCTCGACCTTCATGTTCTGTGGGAGCGGATTGTATCCGCGAAATCCGAAAATTAACCAGTCCTTACGTGAAAACTTCGTTTCGACACTCCAACACCGCCCCTTGCCTGACTGTTCTGCAGTGGCATTCCATTCCCGACATGAATTTATGGGTCCTGCTCATTATTCCTGGATCGGTGGAATATAAGGAGTGCTCCCCCCTCCTCCTCCAGCGCCTGGCATTCGGACTGCGAAATCATCAACCTGCAAAACGTTTTGTGCACCAAAATCCGAGAATACATGAAACCCAATTTCGGGACGGGGTTCTTGAATCTCGGTCAATGTTCCCGTCGACAGGTTTGGCTGGTCTGCATGGGGGTAAGTTCCCGAAATATCATATGCATTTTCATCTCCCAAGTCATCGTCGGGCCACTCCATGTCTCCCCGTGGTTTATTTGCGTTGTTATAGACTATTCCAATAATGTTATTTACCTTTGATGTACCCACCCCGGTTTCCTCTATTTTTAAAACAATGCTTCCCCAATCCACGGCTGCATCTTCAGTCATAACCCGATCTGTAACATCTACTGATTCTATGACCTCTATACCATTGCCGACACTCTTCCAGAAGACCAGGCGAACTTTCTCGTAACCATGGTCTGCAATCAGATCATTCAACGAGGTACTTGTAGTAAGCCAGTCAGGATATGTCTTAGCTCCACTTCTGGCATAAAAAAAGGACATGCCATAGAAATTTCCGTTCTCCGGGATATCGTTCGCTGTCACTCGAAAGGTAACCCCGCCAAGATAAGAATAAAAACTCGAGTGGTGCGTACTTCGCATCTTTATCTGCAAATCATAGCTGAGCGTATTTTCTTGGTACTGGTACGCATCATTCACATCGAAACCGTCAACCAACCACCAGTTTATATTTACGAATGCAATGCTTACGTCATTCGATAGTTTTACCCTAACTCCCGGTTCTCCATCTACATTTGCTTCAATCCTCACTTCTTGTTGTTTGTCCCCTGGAATGACGTGAAACCGAGCGTCGTCTACAAGGCTCACAGGCATATCTTCCAGCCCCGGCAGGTTGAAAAGCTCCTGTTCGTCGCCCTCGCTATTGCCTGTGCCACTGGTTTCGCCGCCCATGGACCAGGTGTAGTTGATGGTGCGGTTGGCTTTGAAAAGTCCTGATGCGGGAAAGGTGCCGATCGAATTTATGGTTGCGACACGTACCGGAAATACGAGAGCACCATAGGTTACATTGTTATATTGTGCCAGGTAGAAATCGGTGTCCTCATCATAAAAACCTATTTTTTTCAGAGTTACGATATCATCATCGGCGGTTGTCAGAACCCTCTGATAATAGACCTCCACTCCGTTTGCGATGATCCTGCCCCGGTACTTGGGCAATTCCCTTATGACGCCTCCGTCCGTCGGCAGCCTTACCCGCAGGTTGTCCCCTTTGCTCACGGATACGTTTTCCCCTGTGACCCCTTGGATGGGGATGGGATTGCCGTCTCCATCCACCTGACGAAAAGCGTATAATATTTCGAAATTTTCCGCTAAATTGTTTTCCTCGGTTGCTTCCACATGGACTTCATAGTCAACCTTCAGGCCGAACTTGCCGCCCCCCACATTCTTTTCTACGGGGTCCTCGTTTTCTTCCTTCACAAGCATGTCAAGAGCGTCCAAACCGCCATGCTTGTATTCGGACACGGCATATCTGAAGCCGGATTCAGCCAGGTAGTAGGCTTGCTGCCCAAAATTCGCCCATGCTTTGCCGATTGCAGAGGATCCGAGCATTGAAACCATGGCCGCCCCGAGCACTCCCATAACCACCATGGCAATCACAACTCCGATCAGGACGCCTCCGTGTGAACCGTGGCCGCAGCACCTGCGACTGCAGGCCGTGATCAAAAAATGGAAACCTTTCATTGCATTTTCCTCCGTCACGACCGGCTCATTCTACCGGTTGCGAGGTAATATGCTGGTTTTAAACTCCTGCGTGCTCCCGCTGGTTTGGTGGCTCAGCCGCAGGGTGATTATTATTAATCGATCGTCGTTTGAGTCACGTGTCATGTCGAAGTTACTGACACTATCGACAAGGACCTCGCTTTCAAGTTTCACCGTTCCAGACTCATGTTCCACCAGCCTCTGGCCGAGTGTATTTTCAAACGTGTACGTTGTTTTGGTTCCGACGTCGAACGAGCTGTTGTCTTGATCACAGTCAAAGCATTCGAGGATTTCCCGGCTGAGCCTGTTCACGGCCAGCTGGGCTTTCTGGCTCATGGCGGCGTTTTCAGCCGCCGTCAGATATCCTTGCACTCCGGTGGCGATGCCGAAGGCAGCCATCACACCAAGGATGCCGAGCAGCACCAGGACGGCGATGATCTCTATGAGCGTAAATCCGCCCCGGGACCTCATTTCCTTGTTTCTGTTCATGGCAGCCTCATTCAGCAAAAAGAGTCGAAACGGAGTGGTCGTTACGGGTAATCACCACCTGGATGACCTCGTAGGACGTAGCCAGATCGCCGGACACATCGTTTACC
>DSCZ01000433.1 GCA_011048855.1 Desulfobacteraceae bacterium
CGAATCAATGGCGTGACGACGGGCTGCCTTTGATGGGGGATTGGTCCGTTGAGGCCCGTTTTAACGATCGTGCAGGAAACAGCCTGATCATTTCTCTCGAAGAATGCTTGAGGTTGTTCGAAAACGAAGAGGTGCTGTTCCTGGACGCCCGGCCTGAAAAACAGTACGCCGAGGGACATATCAAGGGGGCGGTAAATCTTCCATGGCAGGACCTCGACAGGTATTTCATGGAAGTGATCGACCGGCTTGAGGGCCCGGAGGCGATCATCACCTACTGCGACGGGGAAGCCTGCGACCTGGGTCATGAACTCGCCTTGTTTCTGAAAGAAATGGGCTTTGAAAACGTTTATGTTCTGGTAAACGGCTGGAGCGTCTGGCGGGCGGCCGGGCTCCCGATCGAAAGGGGGCTTTAAGGCGATGGTTGAAAGAAAATCCGGAGCAAAAGCTTTTCGGCGCGGAGAACCAGGACGAATTTATTTTATTTTATTTCACGGATTGCGCTTGTTTCTTGGAGTGGTTTTCCTTTATGCCGGTTTCGTCAAGATCCTCCAGCCCGCTGCCTTTGCTGAGGCTGTTTACAGTTACCAGATTATGCCGGCCGCCCTGGTCAACCTGACGGCCCTGGTGCTGCCATGGATCGAAATTGTGGCTGGTTTGTGCCTGACTGCGGGGGTATGGCTGCCGGGAGCGGTTTCACTGAGCACCTCGCTGCTGGGAGTGTTCATCGGTGCACTGGTTTTCAACCTTATCCGGGGCCTGGATGTCCACTGCGGCTGTTTTTCCGCGGCAATCACCCATGGGCCGGCCGACATGTTGACGATTGCGAGGGATTTGTTTTTCCTGGTTGCATCTCTTTATCTGGCGGTCTTTGTCTTTTTGAACGGGGGGTATTCCCGGTCTTGAGAAGTTCAAAGAGGTCAAATCTTTAAAAAGCCTGTCTGAAGGGAGAAACTGAAATGCGACATGCAGTTAGGATTTTATTGATCGTTTGGATTTTGTTCCCGGCAATGGGGGTGGTGCTTCCATGTGAGGCCGCTGCAGCACCTCTCGCCGTGTTCCCGGAGGATGCATACGACGCCGGCAGTGTAAAGGAAGGAAGCCGGGTAGTGCATGATTTCGTTGTTTTGAATTGCGGGGAGGAGCCCCTTGAAATCCTGAAGGTCGTTCCCGGTTGAGGCTGTGCGGTCGCGTCCTTCGACAGGACGATTCCCCCGGGTGGGGAGGGAAAAATCACGCTCGCCCTGAACACAAAAGGCTACCAGGGAAAAATCGAGAAAGCCGCTTCAGTCCATACCAATGACCCCAACGCTCAAAAAGTGATCATCGGCCTGATTGTAGACGTCCAGGTCCCGATAATCGTGACCCCCAGGTATGTGTTGTTCAACGCGATCGAGGGGCGAATCGTCACCCAGTTTATTGAAATAATCGCAGGCACCGACAAGCCCCTCAAGCTGGAGCCGGCCCAGTTCAGCCTCGATGGCAGCATGAGTTACCGGATCGTGGAAGTGGAGAAGAGCAGGAAGTTCAGAATCTATTTTTCAAATGCTCCGGAAGTGTCCGGCACTTTAAGGGGATTTCTGAACATCAGAACCAACTACAGCGAAAAGCCGATGTTGAATATCAGCATCCACGCCCGGATAAAAAAGGCGGATTGAGTAATATGAAGGCGATTTCAATGGAAATGTTCATTAAAGTAATGAAAGCCCTTTCGGATGTAAACAGGGTCAGGATTCTTAAGATGCTGCAGCACAAGAATATGTGCGTGTGCGAGCTGCAGGCGGCACTCCGTATAGCTCAGCCTACCGTCTCGAAACACTTAAAGATACTGCTGGATTCGGGTCTTGTCCAGTGTAGCCGAGACGGTAAATGGATCGATTACCGCCTGTCGGACGGAAGCGGAAGTCCTTTCCCCGCGGTGATGTTGGGAAACCTCAGACACTGGCTGGATCAGAACCCAACGGTTTCCGCCGATGTCAGACGCCTGCCGGAGCTGTGCAGGGAGAATCTATGTGGTTTGGAAAAGGATTGAGAAAATGAAACATATAGCCAGAGATGCATTTCAAAATGAAAATTCCAGGAAGGACGAAAGATGAAGGAGCGAACGAAACTTTTGATTATCGCCGGCATCTATGCCGCGGCCTATTTCGTGCCCTGGTCGGACCCGGTGATCCGGCGCTCCGGAATCGAAGCCTTTATGATGCTCCAGGAATATGCGAGGGAGCATGTGCTTACATGCCTGGTGCCGGCCTTCTTTATCGCCGGGGCCATCGCAGTGTTCGTGAACCAGGCGGCGGTTTTGAAATATTTCGGCGCGCAGGCAAGAAAGATACTCAGCTATTCGGTGGCTTCGGTTTCAGGAACGATTCTCGCGGTATGTTCCTGCACGGTGCTGCCGCTTTTCGCCGGGATCTATTCGCGGGGCGCGGGTATAGGCCCTGCGACGGCTTTTCTGTATTCGGGGCCCGCGATCAATGTGCTTGCGATCGTTCTCACGGCCCGAATCCTCGGCTGGCAGCTGGGTCTGGCACGCGCGGTGGGGGCGGTGGTTTTCGCCGTGATAACAGGGCTTTTGATGGCTTTCATCTTCCGGAAGGATGACGCCGCCCGCGAGACAGGGGAAATGGTTCTGCCTGATTCGGAATCGGAAGGCCGAAGCCTTGCCCAGGACGGCCTGTTCATGCTGGTGA
>DSCZ01000503.1 GCA_011048855.1 Desulfobacteraceae bacterium
GCCCCCGCATGGGGGGCGACGCAGTGCCCCCGACCTGATTGCTGACCTCTTCAAGTTTCAATCCACGCCCCCGCATGGGGGGCGACTTGTCCACCGCCAACAATCCCTCCTTGATCTCTTGTTTCAATCCACGCCCCCGCATGGGGGGCGACCAATGATCTCGTGCCGTCCTGGATCGTAGTCGGGGTTTCAATCCACGCCCCCGCATGGGGGGCGACTGCAGCAGCCTAAGATGCTGCTTTTAAAAATGATTTGAAGACCGTTTTGCGAAGCCCTCGAATTTAATCCTCCCTTCTTTTGCATTACAACTTTCTCTCTCATAACTACTTGAAATCATTCCAAAAACCCTCCGCGCGAACCCTTTGTTCTGGAACGGCAACAATTACCATGAATTTCAATGAGTTACAAGCAATGCTCCATTTACGAGCATCAGGTTCGCAACCGTGTTTTCAGACGATCAGCGGCCCCTCGGGATCATGGGTCTTCTTGGCTCCGATATGCTCCACACGTTTCCGCCAGTTGGCGCCCAGAAAGTAGAATCGGAGACTGTCCTTTTCGGGTTCAATCTCATCGATCAACCGTTGGCGCAACCGGGTCCATTGGGCCGGGTCAACGGAGCACTCGAAAACGGAAAACTGCACCCGTTGCCCGAAATCCTTGCACGCCTTGGCTACCCTGCGTAAGCGACGCTGGCCTTTAGGTTCCAAGGTTGAAACATCATAACTGACAACAACCATCATAGCGGCACCCTATTTCCAGATAAACGGGGGATATCCATCCAGATCACCTCGTAGAAACCGAGCCAACAGCAGGGCCTGAATGAAAAACAGAAGGCCAATACTCACTTTTTCCTCAATGAAGGGATGATAGATTTCTTCCTGTTTTCGATTCTGATAGGCAACCAGGACGGATTTCCTGGTCTCATCATCCATCAAAACCGCTCCCGACTCGCTTTGGGTGAAACCTTTCTCCTTGACCTGATTGAGGTTTATCAGTGAAAGCGTCAGGCGGTCTGCCAGAAAAGGCCGGAATTCCTCCATCATGTCGAGGGCCAGGCCAGGTCTGCCGGGTCGGTCTCTGTGGAGAAATCCCACAGCCGGATCCAGGCCGACAGATTCAAGTGCAGACCTCACGTCATGCATCAACAGCGTGTAAATGAAGGACAGGAGGCAGTTCACCCGGTCCAACGGAGGCCGGCGGTTCCTTTCTCTAAAACTGAATCCGTCCTTCTGCGAGACGATGAGATGATCGAACACTCCGAAATAGGTGTGGGCCGACTCTCCTTCAATGCCCCGTAATGTGTCCAGCGGCAGGCCTGACTGGATATTTTCCAATGAATGGCCGAGTTTTCCGGCCGCGTCCTCAAGAGAGGTATTATCCACCTTTTCCGGGTGATCGCGCAAAGCCCTACGGAGTACTGTTCGCGAGTTGGCTACTTTACCAGTCAATACAGACCTGGCGATTCGGGCAGACATGTCCATATCGTCGGCGCGGCGGTACTGCTCTCTCCGCAGCAGCACATTGCCCGACACGGGACCCTGAACGCGAGCTAAAAAGCGCCCATGTTCCGACAGAAAGCTGACCGCCACATCCCTTTCCGCACAAGATCCCATGAGAAACGGGCTGCACAGTACATTGCCGAAACAGACGATTCCCCCGAGAGTGTGAATGGGCACTCGCAGCCGTGTCTCCTTTTCCACCCTGACGAGGACGGTTTCCCCTTCCTTTGATAAGTAGGCGCCCTGGGTGGTGACAAAAAGGGTGTTGAGATGTTTTTTCATGGCTCCCTCGCTGCATGCATCAGATACCTATCCACGGATCTCCGTCTTTCAACGGTTTTTGGAAGACACAGGTTTTTCATCGAGCAGGTGTCGCACTGTTTTCGGTATTGGGCTTTGGGTGTCACGCCCGCCTTGACGAGCGCATGAAACCGTGCCGCATTTCTTTCTGTTTCCGATCTCAGATGAGCGTCAAGGGCCACGTTCTGCCTGTGGCGTGTCTTCCCATAAAAAAGGGCACCTGAGGGGACATCCACGTCCAGCATCTCTTCCAGACAGATAGCCTGGGCGCACAGCTGAATTCTGTCCACATCGGCCTTTTTGGGTCTGCCGCGTTTGTATTCCACCGGGAAAGGCCGCCACCTGTCACCATCAGAGTCCTCGATTCGATGAAACTCCACCACATCGGCCTTGCCGATCAGGCCCAGGCGAAGCGACCGAAGAGGCGTAGCGTACTCGACGCGAACATCCCCTCTCGATATTTGGTCTGAATCATGAACTCGCTCGTGTAAAATTCTGCCCTCGGCCGTGTAAAGGTTTTCGGCCCAAGCCTGCTCGATGTGGATCAGCGCGCACTGCCGCTCGCAGAATGCCAGGTGCTGCAACCCCGAGAGAGGCAGGATGTCGTCTTCAGTGTAGTTCATGGTCTTCTTCTTTGAGCGCGCATTTGGGTGCGCGCATGATAATGTTTTTCGGTGAAGCGACCTTCTTTCAGAAATATGTCCCTGGCCCTGTTCGTCTCCGACCCTCTTGCGCCACATGATGCCTCCATCATTTCTGCGTCGCCTGAACCATCTGATCATGTGTACGCGACCACTTTGAAATAAACCGGTCGCAGAACACCGCCGTCCCATCATAGACGATTTCCGACATCTGATAGGACTGAAGATCATGGTAGCCGCCGTGA
>DSCZ01000622.1 GCA_011048855.1 Desulfobacteraceae bacterium
ACCGTATGTTCATCTATGCAGCCATAGTCCTCTTTGTGGCAACGAGGTTCTTTTTTATCGGGGTTCTTTTTGCATGTTGGGCTCTTATCAACATGTTTGTCTGGCCAGCGATAAAGATCATCCGGTTCCTCGCTTCCTCACCGAGGGTAAGGCGGAGGCGGTTTCGGGCCGTTGGAGCGGCGATGGCTGTGACAGTGGGCATCGTGGCGCTCGTCACCCTGGTGCCGGTTCCCCTCAGCACCGTGACGGACGGGGTGGTATGGGCTCCGGAAAACGCGTTTGTGCGGGCAGGGGCCGACGGTTTCGTGGAGCGGCTGCTCGTAGAACCGGAAACCGACGTGAGGCCGGGGCAGCCTCTCGTGGAATGCTCCGATCCGTTTCTACCAGCCGAGATAAAAGTGCTCGAATCCAAGATCCAGGAACTGGAGGCCATGTACGACGCGGAGATCCTCTCCGACCGGGTGAAAGCAGCCGGGACCCGCAAAGAGATAGAACATGTGACCGCAAAACTTGAAGACGCATACGAAAGGGCGGCGGATTTGACGATTTTAAGCCCCTGTGCAGGGACCTTCGTGGTCCCTGTTCCCCAGGATCTTCCGGGAACCTTTCTGAGGAGGGGAGAGCTGGTGGGTTACCTGGTGGGCCGGGGCTGCATGAATGTGAGGGTTGTGGTGCAACAGGCTGATGCGGACCTGGTTCGGAACAGGACCCATGCGGTCCATGTACGGTTCCCTGAAACTCTCGACAAAAGCATTCCCGCGGTTGTTGCCAGGGAAGTTCCCGCAGCCACGGACCAGATGCCCGGCCGGGCCCTCACCCGTGAAGGTGGAGGAAGGATCGCCGTGGACCCTCGGGACGAGCTTGGGATAAAGGCTTTTCAAAAGTTGTTCCTGATCGACATCGAACTCCCCGAACTTCCCGGATACTACAATATCGGGGGGAGGGTGCATGCACGGTTCGATCACGGCAAGGAACCCATCGTCCATCGCTGGTACCGTGAAATTCGACAGCTTTTTCTGAGCAGGTTCAATGTCTGATTCTATCTTAAAAAGTACCATCCTTGACTTATCGGCGTCGGTATCGGTATCGGGGTCGAAAAGCTTGATGGTCAACTACCGACACAGACATCTGCCCCTGCGGATACGACTCCAGGGTCGGGTTTCAACTTTTTGCGAGGCCGTCAATGTCTGATTCAGCGACCTCTCCCGTGTTTCCAACGGGGCTGTATCCGGAGCGTGAAGAGGAAAGGCTCGGGAAAATGGAGCGTTTCGCCGCGAACGTTGGGGGACTTTTTGCGCCCTGGATCCGGCCGGGGCCGGAGCGCTTCCGCTGGATCATCGAAGGTGTTCGATCCCACGGCCGGACCGTGGATGCAATGAGCGACGCCGAAATACTGGAGGAAAGCCTCCGCCTGCGGCCTGCACTGCGGCGTGAAGGCTTCAGCAGGGAACTGGTGGCACGCACTTTCGCACTGGCCCGGGAGGTGGCGGGAAGACGGCTCGGAACCCCGCATTTCGACGTACAGCTTGTCGGAGGTCTTGTGCTGCTGCAGGGCATGGTGGGCGAAATGGAGACAGGAGAAGGGAAAACCCTGACAGCCACCCTTGCCGCCGCCACCCTGGCGCTTTCAGGAATAGCAGTTCATATTATCACGGTGAATGACTACCTGGCCCGGCGGGATGCAGCCTGGATGTCGCCCATCTATGAAGCCCTGGGCCTGAAGGTAGGGACCATACTCCACGGGATGCCGCCTGCCGCCAAGCAACAGGCCTACCGGGCCGACATCACCTACTGCACGAACAAGGAAGTGGCCTTCGATTACCTTCGGGACAGGATCGTACTCTGGGACAGGCCGACGGCTGTCCGGCTCCGCGTGGAGCGCCTCTACGGGGAGAAGTCCAGGCTCAATCAACTGCTGCTCCGTGGCCTCCAGTTTGCAATTGTGGATGAGGCGGACAGCGTTTTAATCGATGAAGCACGCACGCCGCTTATCATTTCATCGGAGGGCGAGGGGGCACACCCGCCCGCCGTTTACAAGGAAGCCATCGAGGCGGCGAAAAGCCTTGTGAGAAGGGAAGATTACGTCCTGTCTGAAAGCGAACACCGGGTGGAGTTGACTTCCCGGGGGAAAGGGCGTGTCAGGACGTTCGACTGGAAGCCGGTTGGGTTTGGAGCCGGCGAGGACCAGAAGGAGGAGCTGATCGAACAGGCCCTCTCCGCACTTCACCTTTTCAGCAAGGACAAGCAATACCTGATCAAGGACGGAAAAATTCAGATTATCGATGAATACACCGGACGGCTCATGGCCGACCGTTCATGGGAGAGGGGGCTCCATCAGCTTATCGAGGTCAAGGAAGACTGCGAGGTGACTGTTCGCAAGGATACCAAGGCGCGGATCAGCTACCAGCGGTTTTTCAGGCGCTACCTGGGGCTTTCCGGCATGACAGGCACCGCCAGGGAAGTGGCCGGCGAGCTCTGGTCCATCTATCGACTGAGGGTTGTCACGGTTCCTACGAACAAGCCCATAAAGCGGGTATACAAGCCGGATCAGGTGTTCAGACGGGCCGGCAAAAAATGGGAGGCGGTTGTAAGGACCGTGGCGGAGCTGCATGAAGAAGGTCGGCCTGTGCTTGTGGGCACAAGGTCGGTGGAGGCTTCCGAACATCTGAGCGTCCTTATGAAC
>DSCZ01000014.1 GCA_011048855.1 Desulfobacteraceae bacterium
ATACCGTCTCGCAAAAAGCTTTGTCAGCCCGTCAAGAACGGCGAGGTCAAAGAGCCGGGAATTCTCCATCGCAATGGCCAGTACCGTTACGAACTGGCGAAGGTACTGCATATTTTCAAAGGGCATCTCCCGGTCTATACCCAGGTAGAAAATAACGACTCCCATGCACCTGTTTTTGGTGCTCACAACGGGCATCAAAAAACAATTCCCGGGGCATTCACCCCAAATAGGACGAAAAACGGCCTGGCATGAGCTCTGGTATCTTTCAGATTTTATACAGGAAGTGCCCTCAAACAGCTCTTCAAGGCAGCAACCTTTCAGTGACAGGGATGCCGGTTGGCGTAAAAACCGGCCTTCGTTGAAAACGCCTTCCAGGTTGAACATGTCTGTTTTGTCGTTATAGGAAAACAGGGCGGTTCGCTCGGCTTTGCTGAAATCCGCGATGGTTTCCAGAGCGAACTCAACCATCAGTTCTTGATTGGAAATATGACTGATCAAGTTGGATGCGAAGTTCAGCACCATTAAATTGCATTCGGTTTCTGAAAAGGAAAAATTCGTGATCAAGTTTGCATCCTTGAGATGTTTTTTGTTAATAATATTTTTTTATTCGATCGAGCCGGTAAAAAAAAGGAGGTGGTTTTTGTAGGGACGAAGTATGAAGGGAAAGAGTCCCCGGTGTCAAGAAAAACGCATCCTATACCTACTCCGGGAAGGAGCGAGGAGTTCCAGTGCGATCATCTCGCAGGGCGGTGTTAATGGAATTTTTGATCCATGCCTGATCCTCGAAAAACTTCAACATGCTGGAAAAAAGCTATGAACATGTTTCCTTTTACCAGACTCTTTTCCGTCGGGCCCGTTGCCTACAAATGGAAAGCGCTTGCCACCGTGGCCATGGGCACCACGATGGCGACGCTCGATGCAAGCATCACCAACATCGCTTTTCCGGTGCTTACCGAGGTGTTTGATGCCGAACTGACCACCGTTCTGTGGGTGACGCTCGCCTACATTCTGGTGAGCAGCAGTTCGATGCTTCTTTTCGGGAAGATAAGCGACCTTATCGGCCGAAAAAGTATCTATACCCTTGGTATGGCGGCTTTCACACTGGGACTTTTCTTCTGTTCCATTTCTCAAGGCATAGGCCAGTTGATCCTCTCCAGGGCCTTCCAGGCGCTGGGGGCGGCAATGACTATAGCGTGTGGAACTGCGATTGTTACGGAGGCATTCCCTCCAAAGGAGATCGGAAAGGGCCTGGGATTTCTGGGAGTGGCCGTCTCTTTCGGGTTTATTATTGGTCCGGTCGTGGGAGGATTCCTGCTGGACTGGTTTGACTGGCGGGCTATTTTCTATGTACGATTGCCTTTTGGGTTGGTTACCCTTTTCATGGCCATTTCTCTCCTGAAGGGAAGCCCTGGAAGATCGGGCAGACTTCACCTGGATATCCCCGGGATCCTGACTTCCACAGCCGGGCTGTTTTGTCTGGTATTCGGTGTCAGCCAGGTCAGGAAATACGGGATTGACTCACCCTTTGTTCATGTGTTGATCGGTTCAGGACTATTCTTTCTCGTGGTGTTTGTTTTTATCGAGCGCAAGACTGCAAATCCCATAGTCGATCTCACCTTGTTTCGAAACCGAGCGTTTTCAAACGCTGCAATGGCCCTTTTTCTTCTTTTTGTGGCGGTCCCCTCCAATGTTCTCATTATGCCTTTCTACCTGATGAGGGGGATCCTTTTGACGGCTTCAGAGGCCGGGCTTCTTCTGGCCGTCCACTCTGTGACCGCAATGGTCTTCGGCCCGATAAGCGGGTGGCTTTCCGATCGCTTCGGTCCCTTTTGGTTCGCCATTGTAGGTTCTGCAGCACTCAGTGCCGGTTTTTTTCTCATGCGATTCTTTGACCTTCAAACCTCGGTGGCGATGATCGTTCCGGTCCTGATCCTGTCGGGGTTAGGGGTGGCTGCCTTTCAGGCGCCGAACAACAGTATGATCATGGGTGGGGCGCCCAGGAACAGGCTTGGCACGGCTTCCGCCCTGATCGCCACCCTGCGGCAGGTGGGACTCTCTCTGGGGATGGCTGTAACGGGTGCTGTTTTCACCGCCAGGCAGGCCGTTTACGAGGCGAGGTTCGTGGAGGCAGGTGCGGTTTTAGGTGAGGGGGCCAGACGTGCCATTCCCCCTGCCTTTCATGATACCTTGTTGATTTCTGGGATTCTCGGTATCCTGGTATGCCTGGTGTGTATTTTCAGCAGGAAGAGAAAAGTTTCCGGCAACTGAATTGACCAGCTGGTATCAACGCGGCGCATATTCTTCCGTTTGACGTGGAGATTGGGCCAAAGGATCATTGTCACAAAAGTGAAGGCTTTTGCGTGAATGATTGGCTCCCACCGAACATGAAAGATAAAACAACAGGCAGCGATCCTGTCCGAATGGTCTTTTACCGAAAGCAGCCTTGAGACGAAATCGGGAATAGCCACAAAATGCGCAAGAATCACAAGAATAAAAAGATTAAGATAGCTAGTTTTCATCCGGAAATGCCGGAAGGGCACAGCGAAGTTTCCAGATCGGAAATCAGGGATATTGTCCAATGCTGATGGTTTTTCCATGGCGAACTTGATACTCCCATCTTTTAGCCTTTACAATAAGGACAATAAATACTACTTTTGTCCTCAAAGAGGAGGAT
>DSCZ01000457.1 GCA_011048855.1 Desulfobacteraceae bacterium
GGCTTACCAACGCACCGGGCAACCATGCTTTGAATGCGGCACACCCATTGCCCGCATCGTGGTCGGCCGGCGCGGCACCCATTATTGTCCGAAGTGTCAAAAAGTAAAGTAACTATAACGGCCGAAAGTCCTGATTGTATTTCCAGTTCCAGCAGAATAAAATCAAGCCATGCCGATTAAGCCCGCCATCCGGAACCGGGAGCACGAAGATATCATCACGAACTCGGCCCCTCTGAGAATCCTGTTCCTGATGGGGTATTTCCCTTCAGTTTCCACAACCTTTATTTTCAACCAGATTACAGGACTGCTGGATCTGGGGCACAATGTCTCCATCGCGGCACTGAAACGTTCCGCCGACCACGTCATCCATCCACAGGTGCGGGCTTACGATTTGCAGAGTCGGACGCGTTACATCAATATCCCGCGCAACCGCATCTTACGGATTTTGAAAGCCATATTCCTGTTTTTCACGCGTTTCCACGCCGGTCCGGCCCGGATATTGAAATCTCTCAACGTAGTCCGGTTCGGAAAGAACGCACTGAATCTCAACCTTTTCTATTACATATTGCCTTTTCTTGGTCGGAAATATGATGTTATCCACTGCCATTTCGGTCCAAATGGAACCATCGGGGCATACTTGAGCAAATTGGGGCTGCCCGGGAAAATCATTACGACTTTCTACGGTTATGACCTGACCCGGATTCCGCGGGAAAGCCCCAAACCCTATGCGTTTTTATTCAAGCGGGGAAGCTTCTTCCTTCCCATCTGCGATGCTTTTCGACGGGCCCTGCTGGAACTGGGATGCCCTTCACACCGCATCACCGTCCATCCCATCGGTATCGACACCCGAAGCTTTGTCCCACCCGGAGTACAAAGATCCGAATCTGGAATCAACATCCTCACCGCCGCCAACTTCATGGAAAAAAAAGGCTACGCCTACGCGCTTGAAGCCGTCGCCCGCGTCATGACTTCTCACGACAATGTTCATTATCTGATTTGCGGCGATGGCCCCCTGCGGAAGGAAATTGCGAACCAGGCAAAACAGCTCAACATTACGGGCAGGATTACATTTACGGGAATGTTGGCCAGTGATGAGTTGATACTTTTATATGCCCGCTCGCATATTTTCCTGCTCCCGAGCGTGACCGCCGCCGATGGAGACCAGGAGGGAACGCCCACGGTTCTTCTGGAAGCCCAGGCCATGGAGCTTCCCGTGGTTTCATCGCGGCACAGCGGGATTCCGGAAATCGTTCAGGACGGCAAAACCGGAATGTTGAACGATGAAAGAGACGTGGACGGGATTGCGGCATGCCTGGAAACGCTGGTTTCCAAGCCGGGACTGCGACTTGAAATGGGGCGGGAAGGCAGAAAGTTCGTTACCCGCAACTTCGACATACGCGACTTGAACAAGCGGCTGTTATCAATTTACCAACAGACCCTACAGGGAGGCTGACATTCCCAAAAAAAATCTGGATGCCTACAAAGATAAAAAAGTGCTGATCACGGGCGGGCTGGGCATGATCGGCAGCAGCCTAGCCATTCGCCTTGTGCAATATGGCGCCTCAGTAAAGATCGCGGACAACCGCATGCCGCCCTATGGCGCCAATGACTTCAATATCCGCGAAATCCGTGAAAAAGTCGAAGTGTTTAACGTGGATATCCGCGACCGGCAAGGCATGACCCCGCTGGTTCAGCAAAGCGAAATCATATTCAACCTGGCGGGTCAGGTCAGCCACAACGACAGTATGAATAATCCAATGCTTGATACAGAGATCAATTACATTGGTCATCTCAATGTAATGGAAATCGTCAAGAAGGAGAATCGCGATATTCGGATGATCCATGCCGGCTCTCGCCTGCAATACGGACCGATCCATCAATTGCCCGTGCCGGAATCCCATCCCCAGGAACCGCTTACTCCGTATTCGTTAAATAAATCCGCCGCGGAAAACATGTACCTTTTCTATCACCGCATCCACGGCATCCCCGTAGTACTGTTCCGTATCGCAAACCCTTACGGCCCCAGGGGGCAAATGCGACACCTCAAGTACTGCATCGTGAACTGGTTTCTGCGCCAGGCCATGGAAGGTGGAGAAATCACCGTTTTTGGAGAAGGCAACCAGATCCGTGATTACATCTATATCGATGACCTGGTCTGCGCGCTGGCCCTGGCGGGGATAAGTAATCAGGTTGTCGGGCAGATCCTCAATGTGGGCTCCGGCAAGGGCACCCGTTTCATCGACATGGTTGACATCATCCTGAAAACAACCGGCTCAGGTTGCTGCACAAAAGTACCCTGGCCGGATGATTACATCAACGTTGAAACCGGAAATTTTGTTGCCGACATCAGCCGGATTCAATCTCTACTGGACTGGAAACCGCGGGTTTCGCTTGAAGAAGGTATTCGCCGCACCCATGAGTACTACCGGCTGCACTTTAAGCACTACGTGGAATGAATATTACCACCTCGTTGTATACCACCCCCCTTCGTCTTTAAAATCCCGCCTTCTCTTACCCTGGCCCTTGCTCCCGTGTTTCTGACCGGGTACAATGAGAACATGAAACCACCCATTGCATTGCTGGGGACAGGGCTGCTGGGTGCCGCAACGGCCGAGCGGCTGTTGGATAAAGAATACCCCCTCACGGTATTCAACCGCAGCGAGGAAAAGA
>DSCZ01000382.1 GCA_011048855.1 Desulfobacteraceae bacterium
ATCCTATAGAGCATCAGACGTACCAATTTTTACAAAATGACGAATATTGCAGATAAGTCACTATTTTTACTTGTTTTATTTTTTAATTGGGTCGGACAGTAAGCAAAAAAAACAGGTGCCGGCGTATGTAAAAATCATACGCCGGCACCTTGTTACAGACCCTGTTCAGCAGGCAGAAAGAGACGTAAGCCTCTGTTTTCAAATGTTTTTAACAGAGACTTCGAGCGATGTATGAAGAAAATATACAGGGAATGATAGGAAAAGTGTGCAGGTGGGAAAGTCGAGAAAGGAAAGAATCAGCCGTGATTGCGAAACAGGCGCATGAGGAGAACACCGAGAATGGTCATGATGAGACCGACACAGATGCCAAGATAGCCGAAAGCTTCCCCGCTTCCGAGACCCCAGAGTGTTTCGTCGCGGTAGAAGACCCAGAGTACAATCCCGGCGAAAGTTGCCGCTCCACCGATAATATAGACGGCTATCGCCACCATGCCAAGCCCCATATTGGGGAGTTTGGGGGGAGCATCCTGTTGTTGTGAATCCGTTTTCTGCGGTTGTTCCTTTAATTGTTCCTTCTTATCGGTGCGAGCCATGCTGTCACTCCTGTACGGCAAGAATGGCGGGAGTCTAGCACCATCGCCTCAAGACCGCAAGAGTGCGGTAGCCTCAGGAATAAAACTTGAAGGTGTCGCGCCCGCAATCCTTGGCACGATACATGGCGGTATCAGCATTGATCATCAGGGTCTCTGCCGTCTGGCCGTCGGTCGGATACACGGCGATGCCGATACTTGTGGTGATATTCAACCCAGACTCGCCCTCCCTGGTTCCCAGAATGACAGGTGGCAGAAGACCCTTCTGGATTTTCTCGGCCACCGCACGAGCCTCTTCGCTATTATGCATGTCTTCAAGAATGATGACAAATTCATCGCCGCCGATGCGTGCAACGGTATCGGCCTCCCGCACACTGGCACTGAGCCGACCGGCAACCTCGCGCAGGATTCGATCACCCGCCTCATGGCCGAGGGAATCATTGAAATGCTTGAAGCAATCCAGGTCAAGGAACATCAGGGCCAATGAGCGACCCGAACGACGCGCCCGGTACAGTGCGTGCTCCAGGCGATCCTTGAACAGCAAGCGGTTAGGCAGCCCCGTCAGCGGGTCATGATGGGCCAGATGCTTCAAGCGACGCTCGCTCTCGCGGACCGTGGCTTCCGCCTCCACCCGGGCAGTAATATCGCGCGAAGACTCGATGATCCCCAGCAGCGAGCCATCTGCCCGCCACAGAGGCGAAGCCACCAGCTCCACGATGCGCTCCTCGCCCTGATAATAATGGCGATGAACGACAGTGACCGAGCGTCCCGTGCGCACCACTTCCCGGAGCGGACAGGGGTGATCTTCACCGAAGCAGGGTGTATCGCTGTGATGAGACAAACGGTGGCAAAGCCGTTCTTCCTCTGCCATAAGGTCTGTCGAATCGCGGCCCACAGCGTTGTTCATCAACAAGATCCGAAAATCTGTGTCGATCACCATAATCGGATCGGCGATTCCATCAATGACGTTTTGCAGAAATCCACGCTCACGCAGGACACTCTCTTCACGATCGGCCACGGCACGGGCCATGTTATCAAAAGCCTGGGAGATATCGGCCATCTCATCTTTTCCTGCAACCGCCGCGCGTACTGAATAATCCCCCCCTTCCCAGGCAGTGGTGGCACTTTTGAGGTGCTCCAGGGGACGCAACACAAAACGCCTGAGAAAAAAGGAAACAGCGAGAAAGGTGATCGCGAAAAGCCCCAGATGGGTGAAAAAGTTCTGCTTCATCTGTCTTGCCACGCGTTGTTCCAGAATGGACGCAGGCAACTTGATGCTCAGGATGCCGGCCAGATCCTCCATCTCATAATCAAGATCGGTGGCGTAATAATCCTTGAGAGTCGGTGAAGCCTCTCCCTCCCGGCTGTGACAGTTAAGACAGTAGGAATCGATCCACAACGGGGTGGAATACTGAAAAAAACGCTGCCCTTCCTCGCTGCGGTAGGTCTCCATCCACTCTTCGGCCCTGGGATTTTCCTTGAAGAAGCGTATTGCCTCTTCTTCAATGCCGTCGGCCTTGTTGACCGGGTTGCGGGGTCGATCCGACACATTGTTGAAGGTCAGACCGCTTTTATCCCATTGTTCAAATTGCCGGACGATGCGCGGCAGGGCATGCCCCGGCAGAAATCCCAGGGTATTTTCATCCAGCTCCAACCCGCTTTCAAGAAACTGCTTCTGATAGACAGAGCGAGTCGACATGATGAGATCATGCAGAACTTTGGCTTCGGCATACATGTCACGCTGCACATCGTGGCGGATCTGGCGGTAGTCGAAAAATTCGACCACGGCAAAAGAAAGAATAAAAATGATGCCGATGGCCGCCATCAGCTTTGTCTGCAGGTTAGTGCATCATTGTTTCTGTAAATTTCTTCGAGGCTGACAAAAAGACAGGCCACGGGTATCCTCTTTTGGTTAAATCGCCAAACTCACCCAGAGAGGAGAACACCGTTACACGTTCAGAAGAGTATAGCTTTATTGAGGATATTATGGAACTACTTGCCGATGATGGCTTTAATTCTCTCGGCGAAGCCTTGCGCCTCATTGTCAATCAAGCCATGCGACTAGAACGACAACAG
>DSCZ01000371.1 GCA_011048855.1 Desulfobacteraceae bacterium
GCGGCAATATCCTCCATAACCAGAACTTTGGCGCCGACGCGGGTGGCTGCCTCACTAAAACCCTGAACAAGTTTTGCGTCAATCATGTGGACTCTCCAGAAAAATGGTCATACCACTATTTTGAAAATCCTATCTTGCAGAGAATTGTCTGTCAACGGCAAACAGCGTTTTTTCCCGAACAGATTTCGTGATAACTGTTTATTTTTTAGACATTTGATCCGTTTTCATTTCTCAAAACATAATTTTAAAATTTGTGTTGACAGCAGAAGGGAGGGCAAGGTAAGAGTTTTAAAGGGTAAGACCACTTTGCCGGTTTTGGCTTTGCCGCTTTGGCCCATTTTCCGTGGGGAAAGGACCGTCGCTCTATGGATTTGCTGCTCTCTCTGTTTCCCATTGTCTTGCTGATCTATCTAATGACACGCAAACATGCGGTTCCTTCCTATCGTGCCCTGCCGCTGGTGGCGGTTATCCTCTATATACTCAAGCTTGCCTATTTCGGGACTGATCCTAACCGGGTCAACGCGGGGGTGGTCGATGGGCTGCTTACCGCCTTTGTGCCGATCTCCATCATCCTCGGCGCCATCTTTCTGTTCAAGACGATGGAATACAGCGGCGCCATGGAAGTGGTCCGCCGGTGGCTCAACGGTATTACGGAAAACAAGGTCGCCCAGGCTATGATCGTGGCCTGGGCGTTTGCCTTTCTCATCGAGGGAGCGAGCGGCTTCGGCACTCCCGCGGCCATAGCCGCTCCGATTCTGGTCGGTATGGGGTTTCCCGCAGTGCGGGTGGCCATCCTGGCGCTGATCATGAACAGCGTGCCGGTGCATTTCGGCGCGGTGGGCACTCCGGGCTGGTTCGGTCTCGGCCAGTTGCCCGGCATTGAGGGGCCGCAGCTGCTTGAAATCGGTTTTAAGGCTGCACTTATGCATAGTGCCGCGGCTCTGGTTGTTCCGGTGATTGCCCTGGCTTTTGCCCTCTCTCTTCAGGAGGTGCGCAGAAATCTGATCTTCGTCTACCTGAGCATTTTCAGCTGTATCGTGCCCTATCTGATAGCGGCACGGTTCAACGACGAATTTCCTTCCGTGGTGGCGGGCGGTGTGGGCCTGGTGATTTCGGTTTTCCTGGCCCGGCATGGTATTGGTCTCGCCAAACAAAGTGGCGAGCGTGAAAAGGCCGAGCGGGTTGCCTTGCCCGCTCTTCTCATAGCGTCCTTCCCCCTATGGGGCACAGTGATGGTATTGCTGATCACGCGCATCAAGCAGTTCGGTATCAAGCCGTTATTGACGGATCGTGCTGAATGGCTGAGTTTTTCCCTGGGGACACTGGGAGATTTTCAACTCAGCCGTGCGCTGGTCCTCTCGCTGGAAAACATCTTCGGCACCGGGATGAATTTCAGCTATGCCTTACTTTATATCCCGGCGTTGATTCCCTTTTTCCTTGTTTCGGGGCTGGCGTTTCTGTTGTTTCGTTCCGGTCGTGAAGTGATTAACCGCACTTTCAGCGAATCCCTCTCACAGATGAAAAAGCCAGTCATCGCCCTTTTGGCGGCCCTGGTTTTTGTTAAACTCCTTATGCTCGGCACCTCCGATGCGCCGGCCAACTCGCAGATCATCGGTAACGCTATGGCTCAAATGGTTGGTCCCTACTGGCAGTTCTTTGCTTCATACCTGGGGGCTCTGGGTTCATTTTTTTCGGGATCCAATACCGTGTCCAACCTGACCTTCGGCGGCATTCAGCTCTCCATTGCCCAGCAACTCGGGCTTAACACTCAGACAATCCTGGCCATGCAATCCGTGGGCGGCGGGATGGGCAACATGGTGTGTATCAACAATATCGTTGCCGTCTGTTCGGTACTGAGCCTGAGCCACAAGGAGGGCTTTATTCTCAAGCGGACCGTGGTGCCAATGCTTATCTACGGTGTAATTGTTGAGTGCCACGACATCGAGGACTGATTTTAGTGCCATGACATCGTGGACACTCAACGATTAACGTAGCCGGTAATCAAACTCATCGACCTGGGTTTTGTCCAGGAAGAGCTTCAGTTTCTGATCTTTGACATCGATAGTAGCCACCACGTATTCGAGCTTCAGTTCGGGCGCGACCGGGTAAAGTTCGCCGAAAATATTGAGTTTCAGGTCGCTGCGGATAAGACGCACCAGATGATATCGGCCTACCTCGGGCTTCTTCAGGCTGCGCGGAGCCTCCTCCTTATCGGGGAAGCGCAGTTTCATCTTGGAGGCGGCAAGAGCCTTCAGAGGGGTTTTCCCGCCCAGCTTGCTGTAACGGTAGGTGCTGTTATGCCGTTGTTCAAAAGAAAGTGTTCCCGCCCTGAGCTCGTCTGCTGTCGTCATCATGACCTTTCCGAGAAATTTTTGCTGGTAGAGGTCATTGAATTGCTCGATTACCCCATTGCGCCACGGTTCAGCCATCGGGATAAACCAAGGCTCGACGCCGGTATGCAGACACAGACGGATCAGTGGCCCCATGCCGTGAGGGTGTCTCGGACTGCCAAAGAAGGACATGGCATTATCCACCTGGATGCGCTCAGGGATTCCGATGCGTTTCCAGATCTCCCAAAAGCCGTCATTCAAGCTCTGGCCTGCTTTGGACTCGGATGGGTGTAGACCACAGCGGGCAGTGGA
>DSCZ01000285.1 GCA_011048855.1 Desulfobacteraceae bacterium
CACACTATCCGTATCGGATGCTTTGAAGGTATTCACTATCCGAACTCTTGTGGCATCCAAAGAGACGTATGCAAACAGGCAAATAATAACGTCGATTGTCAAAACAAGGAGCTCGAGGTTCCTTTCAACAGATTTTATCTTGTAAATATTTTATGGAATGACTAAAATATTTAAAAGGATTTGTAACTAAAATATGAAAAAAATTATTTTTTGGGTAATTATTCTTGTTATTGCGACCGTGCCCATTTTTCGCGCGTTCTGGATGTTGCTCGATAATATTGACTGGCTGAATGAACCCGCAGGTATTTTTGTTTCTTTTGCGGCAGGGGTGATGGCCGCAATCTGGGCTCTTGTAAGAATTAACTCAAAGATACCGTGAAACTCTAAAAGAGTTGCGCTAAAGACGCGTTTATGTGGCCGAATATTTTATCGTCAGCAATATAGTGTAACCACCAATTAAACGGGAGAAGTGTGCTGAGTAGAAAAAGAATTATGAGATCTCTCAAAAACCCTCTTGTCATTGCGAGGAGCGCAAGCGACGAAGCAATCCAATCGACGGAGATTGCTTCGCTAACGCTCGCAATGACAGTCGCTTTTTATGCAAAAATGGACTTTTTGTGAGATCTCAATTATCAACCGCTTCGCTAATTTTACAAGGTTTCTTGTCCGAATGAGATTCTAATAAACCGGGGGTGAAAGATGACTTACGAAAGGGCAACCTGTTCTATTGCCGCAGCCGATTTTGATGCGGTTATTTTCGATCTCGACGGTGTGGTCACGGATACCGCATCCGTTCATGCGGAGTCATGGAAACGGATGTTCGACGGATTTCTTTCGCGGCGTGCCGCCCGGGAAGGGGTTGCCTTCCTGCCTTTTGAAATCGAAACGGATTACCGTTCCTATGTAGATGGAAAACCCCGCCTGGACGGGATGAGGAGTTTTCTCGAGTCTCGGGGGATCAACCTGCCAGAAGGTGGGCCGGAAGACTCGCCAGGCGCAGAAACCATCCACGGCCTGGGCAAGAGCAAGAACGCGGATTTTTTGGATCAGATTCAGGAAAATGGGGCGAAGGTATACAATTCTACCGTCGATTTAATCCTCAGCGCAAAAAAACACGGCCTGAAAACCGCCATCATTTCATCTAGCAAGAGCTGCGCCATGATTCTGGATTCAGTCAATCTTTCGGATCTTTTTGACGTGCGTGTGGACGGGGTGGACTCGGAAATCCTGGGTATACCCGGTAAACCGGCTCCGGATATCTTCTTAGAGGCAGCCCGGCAGCTGCAGGTAAAACCGGAGCGGGCGGTTGTGATCGAAGACGCCGTTTCCGGCGTCCAAGCCGGACGCGCCGGAAAATTCGGGCTTGTGGTCGGAATCGCCCGGGCCGGCGGGATAGAAAGTCTTAGGGATAACGGCGCCCATGCCGTGGTGGAAGACCTTTCTGAAGTCCGCGTTACCGGCGATCCGGAAACGACTGAACCGCTCCCATCAGCCCTGGACCACTTTGATCGGATTTCCCGCGAGGCGGAGGGGAAAAACCCGGCCGTCTTCCTGGATTATGACGGCACGCTTTCCCCTATCGTAGAAAGTCCGGAGCTGGCGGTTATGGCGGAGGATATGCGGGAGGCGGTGATTGAGCTTTCCCGGCATTGCCCGGTTGGGATCATCAGCGGCCGGGATCTTAAGGATGTGCAGGGCAAAGTGGGGATAAACTCCGTTATTTATGCGGGAAGCCACGGTTTTGACATCAGTAATCCCCAGGGGTTGCAAACCGAGGAAACGGTTGGGGAGGAATTTCTTCCGGCCCTCGACAAGGCGGAGAAAGAGCTGTCCCGCGGTCTCGGCTCCATCCAGGGACTGCTGGTTGAGCGGAAAAAATTTGCCATTGCCATCCACTATCGGCGCGTGAATCCCTCCAAGGTGGAGCGGATTGAATCGGTTGTGGACGAGGTTGCGGCGGCCCACCCGGAGCTTCGAAAGTCCTACGGCAAAAAGATTTTCGAGATCCAGCCCCAAATGGACTGGCACAAGGGAAAGGCGCTTCTCTCCTTGCTGCATACCTTGAAACTTGACCGAAAGGATGTGCTGCCATTCTACATCGGGGATGATGTGACCGACGAAGACGCATTCCGTGCGCTTAAGGGACGTGGAATCGGAATCGTGGTCCGGGACACTCCCTATGAAACCGCCGCCGCCTACAGCCTGAAGGACCCCGATGATGTCCGCAGGTTTCTGCTTCAACTCATACCTTTGTGCAGGAGGCCCTCATGAATTCATGGAATCTAATCTATGAAGGCTTCGATCCAAAAAACGAAAAGCTGCGCGAGGCGCTCTGTACACTGGGAAACGGGTATTTCGCAACCCGCGGCGCGGATCCGGAATCTGAAGCCGGCGAGGTTCATTACCCGGGCACTTATCTTGCCGGAGGATATAACCGGTTGAAAACGGAGATGGCCGGACGGGTCATCGAAAATGAGGACCTCGTCAATATGCCCAACTGGCTGGTCACCCGGTTCCGACCCGAGGAGGGCGACTGGCTGAATCTGCTGTCTGCCAATATTCTTTTCTACTGCCAGGAACTCAACATGAAAGAGGGCCTCCTCTCTAGAACGGTACGGTTCAGAGACAAAC
>DSCZ01000567.1 GCA_011048855.1 Desulfobacteraceae bacterium
AATGAGTAGTGATACCTTTTGAAGCGACATGCGAAAGAAGGGCAGCGCTTATCCTGTTGTTAAGGGTTCCCTTTCCGGCGAGGCTGGATTTTTTCTGGGCGTTGAAAGCTGTCAGGCTGTCCTTGTACTCGACCAGAAGCACAGAAGGGTCGTCAGTCTCGAAAAGTTTCTTTGCTTTTCCTTCATAAAGTAAATTTTTACGTTTCAAGCGTCATACCCCCATTGGATTTTATGCTAACATTATTCCTTTTTGAACGATAAATGTCAATAAATTGTTGGCTCCGGTTTGCCTGATGTTGAGAATGCTATTTAAAGGTGTATGGGGGTGTTCAATTCGTGACATAAATAACTTTCCATGCTAGAATCGCTAACGGTCAGGAAGAGATACTGGCCCTAAGAATCCTTGGCCCCAAAGGGGCAAATTTCCAGGAGGAGGAATCCGCTTAATGAGTGCTTTCAAGTCTCCCGTTGAACTCGCGAAATCCGCATGTCTCGCGGCAAAGGCTAAAGTTGCCTGGAGCATTCCGCAGATGCTGGTACTTGGTATCATGGCAGGCGCCTACATTGCCTTCGGCGGCTGGCTGATGACCGTTGTGACACACGATCTTGCAGGAACAATGGGAGTCGGTTTTTCGAGATTTCTGGGCGGAGCAATATTTAGCGTCGGGCTGATGCTTGTTGTCATTGCAGGCGCGGAGTTGTTTACCGGCAACTGCATGATGCCCCTGAGCGTCATGGCCGGCTGTACCCCGATGAGCGGAGTTTTAAGGAACTGGTTCTGGGTCTATGTGGCGAACTTCATTGGAAGTGTACTTGTAGCTCTTCTCATTTTCTATTCGGGTCTATGGAAGGGAGCCATCGGGGTTCACGCCTTCAAGATCGCCGCTGGCAAAATGAACCTGCCAATAGGAGAAGCCATTTTCAGGGGGATACTCTGTAACTGGCTCGTTGTCCTGGCTGTCTGGATGAGCATGGCCGCGACGGACATCATCGGCAAGATATGGGCCATCTTTTTCCCGATCATGGCTTTTGTCGCTTCCGGATTCGAACACTCCATTGCCAACATGTACTTCATGGCTCTCGGGCTCCTTCTGAAGGGAGATCCTTCATTTGTCAGCGGGGCGGGTCTGTCGGGTGAGGTAATGTCAAACGTTTCCATTGGTGGTTACCTGCACAACCTTGTTCCGGTGACCATCGGCAACATGACAGGTGGCATTATTTTCGTTGCTGTATTCTACTTCCTGGTTTTCAGGACGCACCTTGAGGACCTCGGCTAGCGAAGAAAACGCAGGGTCTGGTAAAGGGAAATTCTTCAGCGGCGGCAGTGGCCTTAATGACGCTGCCGCCCTTGTTCTTGCCGGAGGACGCGGCAAAAGAGTGGGGGGCACCAAGCTGTTTCTCTCCCTTGAAGGGTCTCCCATGATTGAAAAAGTTCTATCTTTGGCCATGCTTCTTTTTCCCCAGGTCATACTTTCCTGCAGAGGAGAGGACACCTCGACCTTCTCAAGAATATTTGCCCCCCTTTTTCCGGCACATGCGTTGAAGATAGTTGCCGACCGGAGGGAGGGGCTCGGCCCCCTGGAAGGAATATCCCTGGGTCTGGCCTCTTCTGATCTCCCCTGGGTTTTTGTTGTTGGCTGCGATATGCCGATGGTACAGGAATCGGTGGTTCGTTTTATGGCTTCAAGAAGAGATCCGAAAAAGGACGCTGTTATTGCAAGATTAGGGGGTCTTGTTGAACCCCTTCATGCTTTTTATCATAAAAGATGCGTCTCGGCGGTGGATGATTCCATATCAAAGGGTGAACGCAGGTTATCGTCTTTCCTGCCGAGAATTTCGGCTGTTAATATAGAAGAAAAGGACATTTCTCACATACCGGGTTTCAGGAGATCCTTCATGAACATCAACACCCCCGATGACATGAATCGTTGGCAGGAGAAATCATCCGAAAGGTTCTAAACCATTTTCAATACCCGAAACTGAAAACATCAAATGACATTTTCCCCATTCATGGTTAAAATATGTGGCGTTTCACAAGATGAGGTGTATACCGATGAACGTGCCTATGGAACGCATCAGGAACTTTTGTATCATTGCCCATGTCGATCATGGAAAATCCACGCTAGCCGACAGGCTTTTGGAGAAAACCACCACTGTTTTGGCCCGCGACATGAGAGACCAGGTGCTCGATACTCTCGAACTTGAACGAGAGAGGGGTATAACCATCAAACTTGTTCCGGTTCAGATGAAATACCGGGGCAAAGATGGCCTGGATTACATTCTTAACCTTATAGATACACCAGGGCACGTGGATTTCTCCTACGAGGTATCGAGGTCCCTGGCGGCCTGTGAAGGAGCTCTGCTGGTTGTTGACGCAGCTCAGGGAGTCGAGGCCCAGACCGTTGCCAATGCCTATCTTGCAACAGACCAGGGGCTTGAAATCGTCCCCGTCATCAACAAGATAGATCTTCCTTCTGCCTTGCCGGAACAGGCAATCCGTGAACTGGAGGAAGTTGTTGGAATAGACGGTTCGGATTCTATCCTCTCCAGTGCCAAGGAGGGGCGGGGGATCGAAGAGATACTCGAGGCCATTGTCAAAAGGATCCCAGCCCCTCATGGT
>DSCZ01000568.1 GCA_011048855.1 Desulfobacteraceae bacterium
CTCTTTGAAGTATTTCATACCAGTTTGCATCGTTCACCTGGTCGGCGAATTTGCTTTTTTCGGTGTAGCACAGAACAAGCTGGTTGGACGCGAAACGGATGTTCCAGTCCGCCGCATCGGGGATCAGAAGTTTGTCGATGACCTTGTAGTCGGCTGATGCCATGATGTCGCATGGTTTCTTCAGATCCGTCACCTTGCGGGCCGCCCCCTGACTTCCACTCGCCTCACGAAGCAGGTCCACCTTCGGATATTTCGTTTCGAAGGCTTTTTCCATTGCCTGGAAAGGCACCGAAAGACTCCCTGCATGGAACATAACCAGGTTCCCCTGGGATTCCGCGAATGCGTGGACGGTAACCAGCACAAAAAACAGCGTGGAGAGTAATATTCGGACCCTTTTCATGTTTTCAATTCTCCCGTTTTTATGGTTCCAAAGATTTCTATCATTTTAGCCATATAGCAAGCTTGATATATGTCATGTGAGCCTATATACAAAGCGAAAGAATCAGTCAAGAATTTTTTGAACCGTTAATTCACACGGCATCGCATAACCTGAAACGCCGGATACCGACGGCTCATTGTTGTTCTTGACTGTAGCCGGGTAGATGATTTTAAATATTCGTAGAAGATGGTGGGGATTATGATATGTTAATCTTGATCTTTGCTTGACGGCGCTTATCCGGACTTCATTCGTATCGTCCGGCCGCTCCAGATGAACCCTATATCGGGAGTTTATGATGCGGTCTTCTGTAGAAAGTTTCCGGCGGAAATCGGTTGTCGGCATTTCCCGCACCTGGAGGGAAATCAAGGGAAGGGCACGACGTACTTTCAAAGGCAGCATTCACCCGGATTTGCCACGAGAAGATATAGATTATCTTCGCACCAAGATGGCCGAGTGCGTCGAGGGCAAGGGCGGAGAAGCCAGCGCCAGAGCAAGGACCGAGGAACTGGGGCTCATCTATAAAAATCTCAGCACGAAGGGAAAAAGAATTTTTCTTCGGCGCCTGGCCCAGGATTTTACCGTCGACATCGATTCATTAATAGGCATTTTAGAGGAATTAAAAGGCGCTACCGGGGATATATCCCGCCTGAACGTTGAGCATCGCCTTCGAAAGGCGCTGGATTCTCCGCGGCTGTTGATCCTCAGGCATTTCAATACGCTTCCGGACGGTTTTAAGTTCCTGGTTGACATGCGTGCGGACCTGCTGGAGCTGGGCGGGGATGATCCCTATATGGAAAGTCTTGAAAAAGACTTGAAATATCTGCTTAAGAACTGGTTCGATGTGGGCCTGCTCGAACTTCAGGAGATGACCTGGGAATCGCCTGCTCTCCTGCTCGAAAAACTTATCCTCTACGAGGCGGTCCACGAGATAAAGTCCTGGGCGGATTTAAAGAACAGGCTGGATTCAGACCGGCGGTGCTTTGCCTTTTTTCATGGCAAAATGCCTTACGAGCCGCTTATATTCATCGAGGTGGCGCTCACTCGGGGGATAGCATCGACGATACATCAACTCCTCGATGAGGCTGAGGAACCCGTGGATCCCGGGGAAGCGGATACCGCCGTATTTTATTCCATCAGCAACACGCAGAAGGGGCTTGCAGGAATAAGTCTCGGAAATTTTTTGATCAAGCGCGTGGCCGGGCGCTTGTCCGAGGAGCTTCCCACGGTGAAGACCTTTGTGACATTGTCGCCGGTCCCCGGTTTTCGCAAATGGCTGGACGGCAAACTCACCGCAGGCGATCAATCGATTTTCACCGCAAAGGAAGTGCTTGAAATAAACCAGCTGGGTACCGGGGAAAACGCGGCCGATACCCTGATGTCTCTCTTGAACAGCGGGTGGCATACCGATGCCTATACCAGGGATACGCTGGAAACTATTCTCATGCGGTTGATGGCCCGGTACCTGTTCACCGAGAAAAAGGACCGCCGGGCGATCGATCCGGTCGCGCATTTCCATCTGTCAAACGGCGCACGGGTGGAACGTATCAACTGGCTTGCCGATACTTCGGAGAAGGGCCTTGCGCAGTCCGCCGGCATGATGGTCAATTACCTGTATTCGTTGAAGCATATAGACGACAACCACGAAGCCTATGCATCCGAGGGTGTCGTCCCGGCCTCGAAAGCTGTCAAGGACTACGCCCGCTCGATTTAAAACGCGTTGAAACGAAACCGGATGGAATGCGCCGTCGGACTGCCGGCTTGCTTTTATATCATCTTCCCTTTCATGATATCCAGTATCGTCGCATCAACGCCTGCCATGCCGATGCGGTCAGTACCTTGCAGGAAGAAACGACATCGTTTTGAAGAAACCCCTTTTCGACGATGCGGGAGACATAATACCCTATTTTTCTCGATGAGAACCAGGTTGGTGTGACCTCCTTCCACGACCGCCTTTGCCCGGCTTGGGCCGGAGGCCACCTGCACCTCGATATAAAGTTCTGTTTTCTGCGGGTCATAACCGATGGATGCATGCTTTTCGCGTATCAGCTCTTTGGCCCTGTCGACGATGTCAGGTTCGACTGAATGTTGAATAAAGAATTATTTCCGGATAAAAGCTAAATGGCATGTTCCTCATAAATATTGCAGATGCAGCAAAGGAAGGTTGCGGTTTCCGTATCGCTC
>DSCZ01000408.1 GCA_011048855.1 Desulfobacteraceae bacterium
TCCAGGGCTCGATCCTTGCCGCCCTGCCGGCCGCCGCCGTGTATGTTGATGACTTCAGCCCCAATCAGTTCGGCAAGAAGCCCTTGATACTCCAACTCTGCAATGGACTTGTCGACAACCTCCGGGCGCAACGAGGACAGGGAAACAAACTGGTCGGGATGGAAACTCAGACGAATATCCAGGCGTTGGCGGATCTGGTTGACTTCAGTCAGATGGCTGCGGATTTTGGCGGAGGCAGGCAGATCATCGAGGCTGTAGCCTACCTGCGAATGCGTATAGCGAGGAAACAGAGGCGTTGTGACGCGAAAGGCGCCGATTCCCAGGCGATGAACGGTTTCCACGGCAGACAGCAGGTTCCGTGAATTATCCAGGCAGATTTCCGAAAGCCGGGACAATTGCTGTTCACGGGAAAAAGCGGAAAGAATTCTTGCCGTAGTGGTACGAAAACGTACCGGTTGATCGACAAAAATGCAGCAAAGTCCAAAACGCATGACAGTCCTCGCAAATTTTAGAATCAAACTCCGAAGGCGTTTTATGCCGCCAAAATTTTACCGTCGGTTTCTTATGTGCATCTGCCCGATATGTTCTTTTTCAGGAAGAACGTACACGGACGGAGAGGCCGGATCACGCATTCTATAGTAAATATTTTGATTTTGCCGGAAAAAAATGTAAGCTTTCCTGATATTGAACTTTGGGTGTTTTTCTTGACAGGTGTAGAAGGCTTTCATTACTTTGTGTATATGCAAAATATGTTTTTCATTGTAGTGTCACGGGAGAATTCTCCATGGAACTAAGAAGGATTCGACTGTTTACGATCCTGATTTTGTTGATTGGGATTGGAATTACTTCTGTTGCGGTTTACGCGGAAATTGCCGGCGGCGATGCCGATGGATTGCTCGACCGTTACGATCGCATAAGGGATAAACTCGAAGACAATCAATTCGGGCAACCCATCTACCTTACCTCCGACATTGAAGAAAGAAGCACCAACGGTCAACTGAGCGGGTTGATAGACTTCCCCTTTGAACGCGTCGCATCGGCTTTTAAATCAGGGTCGGATTGGTGTAACATTCTAATGCTGCACCTGAACGTGAAATACTGCAATGCATCGGGGAATGGAAAAGAGGAAACCCTGGAGGTGTTTGCCGGAAGGAAGCATTACCAGGAACTCGATTCCACTTATCCAGGAGAATACGTTTTCCGGGTTGTGGAGAATAGTGCTGACTATTTCCAGGTGGTCCTTACTTCCGAAAGCGGTCCTTTCCGCACCAGGAATTACCGTATCATGCTGGAAGCCGCGCCGGTTGATGCCCGGCGGACGTTCATTCATTTTACCTATTCCTATGAATTCGGTCTGCTGGCAAAGACAGCCCAGTCGGTTTACTTTAATACCGCCGCCCGGGGCAAGGTCGGCTTTACGGTCATCGGCAGAACCCCGGACGGAGCCCCCGAATATGTGGGTGGAGTCCAAGGGGCGATCGAACGTAATGTCATGCGCTATTACCTGGCGATAAAAGCATGCCTGAATTCTCTTTCCGTTCCACCGCCGGAACGGCTGGAAAAAAGGCTCGAAGACTGGTTCGACTACACAGAGCACTTTCCTCTCCAGCTGCGAGAAGTGGAAAAGGACGAATACATGGATATGAAGCGACGGGAACACCAGCGCCTGAACACCAGGTAGAAGGGGCACTGGTTTTCTTCCCGGTTTCACTGTAGAAGCACGCCATGCCAGAGAAAACTGATGCACTGAACCGATTCGACTTCCGTGGGCTCAATCCACTGATATCCATCGGTACCGCAAGCGACCGGTACGCCGGCTGGATCGGGCAGATTTATACCGCCGAACGCTATCATGGCCGCATCACATCACGAAACCATACGGTTGGAGGGAAATCTTTCTCTGAAAAGGTGCTCCCGGTCGAAAGCGTCTCTGAATACTTTGAGCATTTCCGTATTCTGGAACTTGATTTCACTTTCTACAACACACTTATTGATGCCGAAGGTAAACAGACGCCTACCTATCGCACCTTGAGCGCTTACGCCCGGTACATGCCCGAACGCGGCCGATTACTGTTGAAAGTCCCTCAGATAATTTTTGCACGGAAGCTGAGAAGAAAAGAAAGACACGAAGAAAACGAGAACTACCTGAACCCGGAAATTTTCAGGGAACGGTTCTATGAACCCGCCATGAACCTTGTTTCTCCATGGCTTTCAGGGTTTATCTTCGAGCAGGAATACCAGCGCTCAGCCGAACGGATGCACCCTGACGATTTTGCCGGAGATATGGACCGGTTTTTCTCTTCAATCCCCCCGGACGACCGATACCATGTAGAAATCCGGACGTCCGCGCTTCTCATGGAATCCGTTTTTGATGTAATGAAAGCTCACGGAGTAGGGCAGGTTTTGAGCCACTGGACCTGGCTCCCATCGCTTTCAGCACAGTTTGAGAAAAGCGGCGGGATGTATCTGAACCGGAAAAGAGGCTGCGTTATCCGCCTCATGACGCCCAGGGGCATGCGCTACGAACAGGCCTACCACAAGGCACACCCATTTGATTCCCTGATTCCAGGGATGCTTGACCCCAAAATGATCCCCGACACCGTCCGGATTATGAA
>DSCZ01000349.1 GCA_011048855.1 Desulfobacteraceae bacterium
ACACAATGGCATGGATATTTTGGTGCTGAATTTTTGTCAGCTTTTCAGTAAGCTCACGGGATTCATGATCGAAAGTAAGACCGAGTATACCGATTGTAATTGTACTGTCTTCTTCCCATTCCTCCTTGACCATTCTGTTTCTTATAAGATCGCGAATGGCTTCAGAGCGGCTGGAATAACCAATATTTTCGATTAAAGAGTCAAATTTCTTCAATAGAGCATCCTCAAGGGAAACTCCGAATCTTGTAACTTTTGACATTGCTCTTCCTTGTATATATGACAATAATATGGATTAATCACAATGTCAATCATCTTCGAGCAGCATGGATTATTAAGCTGTCATGAATTAACAGATCGGTGTTTAAACCTCTGGAAGTACCTTTAATCCTGTGATAAAGATGATCTCTGATGATTATGAATTTAAACGGTGGTTTCTATCTGTACGAAGAGCATGGTGATGGGCAGGGGGCTGCAGCTGAGGACAGATGGAAATTGCTGCCTTTCCCAGTTATATCAATAATCTTTAAAACAACAATGCTCACTAAACCTTTTGTTGTTCCTTTCAATTGAAGAAGTGCTGTGTTATAATATCATTCCGAAAAGGCTGCATATGCAGCCCGATCGATTCTCCGAACGGCTTGGCCTAAAGAGACGGCCGCGTGCCCTCCACGGCCTGCCGTCGCAGCACTGGTCTCGGATCGGTCAAGGTCGAAGCGGAAACGCTTCGGCCCCCCGTGTTTGGAAAGGAGATATCGCCATGATTTTTAAAAAAATTCCTGTCATACTGATAATCCTCGCGGTCTGCCTTATGACCTCTCCATCCCTGTCCTTTAATTCATCCGGTTTATGCCTTGATCCGGAGGGGATCGAAATCAAGGATGCTGCAGGAAAAACCATCAAACTGGATAAGCCTCCCCAGCGTTTGGCTGTCATCGGACGCGGTTCCCAGTACCTCCTTCACCTTCTTTATATGTTCCCCGAAGGACCTCGCCGCCTCATCGGCATGGAGCAGCGAGGCAGCTCAGCCAGTGATTTTCTCTCAGCCATCGCTTCCGGCATCGAAAACAAGCTGACCCTTCTTCCCAATCCCGGGCCCGAGTCCATCGCCAGCCTCCAGCCCGACCTCGTCCTGATGAAAGGCTTCCAATCCGGCCCCCTGGATGAAGCTTTAGCCAAGGTGGGGATCCCGACTTTCTATATGAACCTGGAAACGCCTGAAGAATACTACAGGGATATATCAAATCTGGGAGTGATCCTTGAGAATCCGAAACGGGCTGCTGAAATAATATCATTTTATAATGATTGGGTCAGCCGGGTTGAAAAAGCCTTGGAGGGTCTCCGCGACGATGAGAAACCCTCTGTCCTTGTGGTCATGGGGAATATCCGGCGCGGCAAATATGCCGTGCGCGTCCCGGCACTTCCTTGGATGCAAACTTACCAAGTCAAAGCGGCCGGCGGCCGGCCTGTTTGGCTCAAGGCGGCCGAACAGGCGGGAGGTTGGGCGGTGGTCAATTTTGAGCAGATCGCCGTATGGAACCCAGAGCGGCTGGTCATAATCGTATGGTACTCGACGGATTCCTCTGATTTTTTGGACTGGCTGAGCGCTGATCCCCAGTGGAAAAACCTCAAGGCTGTAGCCGGCGGGAAGGTAAGCTTCTTCCCCTCGGATTTCTACGGATGGGATACCCCTGATGTCCGCTGGATCTTGGGGCTGACTTGGATGACGGCGACTCTTCATCCCGAAAGGCTCAAGGATTACAGCATCGAGGATGAAGTGTATCTCTTTTACGAACAGCTCTATGGCCTGAGTCGTGAGACGATCCTGACAAAAATCCTTCCGAAAATCAAGACGGATTTCCGCTGAGAATATGGACGGAGAAAACGAAAAGAAAAAGAAACAGGGAAGGCGCCTTTGGTTACTGGCTGCGGCCGTCCTTGTCTGTCTTATACTTTCGGCTTTCATCGGCCGGTATCCTAAACCTTTTTTAACTCCTTTCTCTGCCCTGATTGACAACGAATTGGCCCGGAGCCTGCTTGTCCATCTCCGGTTGCCCCGGATACTGATGGCCTTTCTTCTCGGTACCGTGCTTTCGGCCTCGGGCGCGGTTTTCCAAATGATTTTCCGCAATCCCCTGGTGGACTCAGGCTTTTTGGGCGTTTCTTCGGGTGCGGCCTTTGGAGCATCAATTGGGATTGTTTACATGGGAGGGACGGCTCTGGGTGTCCAGTCCACAGCTGCTGTCTTTGCCTTTCTCGGATTGGCTGCAAGTTATGCGATTGCCAGGCGTATCCGTTGGGGAGACTGGGTTTTTCGTCTCCTTCTTGCCGGGATTTCGATAGGTGCACTCTATTCGGCAGGCACCGGAGTACTCAAGTATCTGGCCGATCCTCAAAAGCAGCTTCCCGACATCACCTTCTGGCTTTTAGGCGGATTATGGTCTGTTACCTGGTCAGACTTCTGGCAGGTTCTTCCAGTTGTAGTACCGGGGCTGGCAGTCATAGTCCTCATGCGCTGGCGCTTGAACCTTCTCGCCATGCGGGATGAGACGGCTTTTTCGCTGGGCCTTCGTCCGGGAAGAGAGCGGCTGGTCCTGCTCACGGCGGCTGTTGCC
>DSCZ01000519.1 GCA_011048855.1 Desulfobacteraceae bacterium
CCTATGATCCGGAGATCGACGGTCGGGCCATGCGCCTTGCCTTCCTCCACCGGGAACTCGCGAAACGACAGGGCCTCGATCTTCTGCCTGAGGAGGATCCGGGACCGGTCCGGTTTGATGATCCCGCTGTCCTGAAGGCCGTCGAGGACGTGTTTGCGGAATACCATTCGCCGCAGGTTCTCGTTGAACTGCGTGAGGCCTTTGAAAAGGATCTTGTCCCGGAGACCAAAGAGGGGGAAAGGCCGTCGAAGGCGGCGGAGATCCCTGAGGAGGCCTATCTGCCCTTTTACAGGGATTTATACGACCGCACTTTGGAAAAGGTGCCGATTCAGACGGATGCGCTGAAGGTGCTGGCAGGAGAGCGGGCCGAGGCGGTCAGGGGGGAACTCGTGGCCGGGGGTGAAATCGACACCGAGCGGGTCCTCGTCCTCGACCCGGCACCCGTGGAGAAATCCAGTGAAAAGGCCGTCCACCTCAAGCTTTCCCTGGGTGTCAGCAAAGGGGTCAGGTCTGCCCTTGACTCTTAGTAACCCTACGCGCGGGATGTTTCAACCAGGTCAACAAATAAGGATGAACACATTCACGTTGAGAATGCACGGCGTGGGGTGGGGGCCGGGGTAAAATCTGTTCTGATATCTGTTGGGAAGAATCTTTTGTTTTTGTCGTTCAGGAAAAATACGCCGTGAAGAAGTCCTCTCTCGAGATTTTGGACTGGGCAAGAATCGTACGTAAAGTCGACTTTTTCAGGACCGGATGATTCGGAATTGTAAGCGGCGTTTTTGTGCCGTCAAGGTTTTCTCTCAACATCGCGATATGATTTCCTTCCCGCACCACTTGAAAACCAAGTTGCTCGAGGGCATTTATGACGTTCCGAAGGGGTGCATCTGCTGGAAATTTTGTCATCAGACGGCCACCAGAGTCTCGGCGATAAAGGCTTCAAGAATCGGTGGATCGGATTCAAGTTCCCCGAGACCGAAAGTCTCGATATGGAATTTGATTGCTGATTTTACATCCTCCAAAACGGATTCATAGGAGTCGCCCTGCCCTACGACCACTCCTTTCAAGCCAAGCGGATAGGCAACATATGAGTCGGGGTGTTTTTCTACAACTATCTTAAATTGTTTCATATTCAAGCCTCCTGCATGGGGTCAAGTCTGCTCTTGACTCTTAATGATCCTGGAAGACAGATCATCTATGCGCTTTTTGAAACCCTGATCTTCCTGCATCTGCCTTTTCACCCGTTCGATCATGCTGCTGACGGAACTGTATTTTTCTATCTTAAATTGCCCGCCGATCTCATTTAAAGTGTCCCGGCGTAACCTTCGAATCAAATAAGCCAGGACATTTCGAGCTTCATTGCTTACTCCGCGCCTTGTCCGGTAAAGCGCTTTCTCATCAACCCCATACTCTTCGCAAACGCCTCTGATAATTTCCTGGTGCCCTGGAGCCAGGGCTTTTGACTGGGGCACATCGTCATCCGCTTTCAATACATAATATTTTCCCTTCACCCAATCTACAAATTCATCCGGCCCCCACACCGAGGGCCATTTCTTCCCCTCAAGCACATGCGTCACGTCATCATCTTCCTCCATGAAAATAAATCGCCGGTAACTCCTTATCCATTCGCTTTTGTCCTTTGAAAGCATCCCATAAACAAAACCTTTGTAAAGCCAATCCCATTTGGAGGAAATCGAAAGATACCCTTTGTGGCTGCTCCACTCATAGGTCGTCAACGTGTCGGTCAGCCCTGCCTTCACAGGATTTCTGTGTATATAGCGGACAAGCTGAAGTAAATAACTGTCTCCGTGGACAAGAATGGATTTGTACCTGCCCCTGAACAACTGGCCGTCATGGCCGTATTTCTTGTTGTAACGTTGGGTGTAGACACCATTGAGATGCCGCATGGCTCTGGCAATATTTGCCTCAGGCGTTTGCAAAAGGACGTGATAGTGGTTCGGCATCAAACAATAGGCGGCAATCTGCACATGCCACATTTCTGAAGTATCTTTGAGAATTTCGACAAAGGCCTCATAGTCCTTTCTCTCCGAGAAGATATTCTCAAGGCGCCTGCCCCGATTCATCACGTGGTACCAGGCATCTGAATATTCAATTCTAAGAGGTCGTGACATGCTTCCTCACTATCACATCATCGAATCATGAGCCAAAGGAAGACCACTTGTCCTGTAGGAGGGGCTTCAACAACTGTCCAAGGATCAGTGATGGCATCGCAATTGAGCAATATGAATGGCGTCTTCCGACACTTTGTGCACAAAGCGGTGTTCATCGTTAGGTTATAGCTTCCATAAAAAACCGCCTGTGCAGTTTATTGTACAGGGTGAAAGCAGGTTGTCAAGAGCAAGTCCATGATGTCGTCGTGGGGAAACGGGATGCAAAAAAGAAAAGTCATCATGAGATGAGTCAAAAGCAGACCTGACCCCATGCGAGTAATCGACGCTGTAACAGCGTCTGCATGTCACGGCGGCCGTCGGCAATCAGCAGGACATAGACGTTTTTATCCATGACGCGGTAAATGATGCGGTAAGGTTTGAAAAAGATTTCTCGGTATTCACGAATCCCCAGGGCCAGAAGTTCCTTGGGATAGGTGC